>PMOK01000181.1 GCA_003162425.1 Bryobacterales bacterium
CTGGTGGAAGGGATTCGCGCGGACACATCCGGTGCGGACATTCTGCGGCGGGACCGGCTGCTGGATTCGAGCGGCGTTGGCGAGGACTACGCGCGCCAACTGAAGGGATTGCGTGCGAAGACCGGTGGGGATCTGGAAAAGTTGCGCGGCATGCGCCCGCAACAGGAAAGTAAAGTTCTGGACCGGCTGGAAACCGCGCTACGGGACTATTGGGACGCGGCCGCCGCCGAATTTCAGGAAAGCCCGCTGAAGAACAAGACGGCCTCGGTCCGGGATCAGTTCGCATCCCAAAGCAAGAAGATATTCGCGGTGACGGAGGAGCTGGGTAAGCTGAACGAGGAAAATTTCGAAGCGCGGCGCCGTGAGCTGAGCCACGCAGTGGAGAATTTGCAAAACGACATTTGGGAAACGATGTTGACCGCCCTGTGCCTGGGCGCAATCATCGCGGGAGCGAGTGTTTTCAGGATCTCATCGCTCGAGAAGGAATCGGCGGAATATCAGAACGCAACCAAACAGGCGGAACAACGGCTGCGGCAACTCTCGCAGCAACTGGTTTCGTCGCAGGAACAGGAACGCAAGGCGCTATCGCGAGAGCTGCACGACGAGATTGGGCAACTGCTGACGGCGTTGCGGATGGAGCTGGGGAATGTGGAGCGGTCGCACGCGGCGGCGGGTGGAGAAGCGGATACGCATCTGGACCAGGCCAAGAAATTGGCCGAGACCACGCTGAAGACAACGCGCGACATCGCCATGGGGTTGCGGCCGGCGATGCTGGACCTGTTGGGGCTGGGACCTGCGCTCGAGTGGCAGACGCGCGAGTATTCGCGGCGGTACAAAACTCCGATCCAGCTCGACGTGGCCGGGGATTTGCGGGACCTGCCAGATCCGCATCGGACCTACTTATATCGGATCGTGCAGGAGGGTCTCACCAACTGCGCGCGCCATGCACATGCCAAAAATATACGTGTGAGCCTGAAGGACGCCAACGGCCAACTGGCCGTGACGGTGGAGGACGACGGCGTGGGTTTCGATCAGCACGGCGGCGTCTCGTACGGACTGGGCCTATTGGGGATCACCGAGCGCGTGCGGGAGCTGTGCGGCAACATTGCCATACAGTCGGAGCCAGGGAAGGGAACGCGGTTGGAAGTGATGCTACCGCGGAAAACTGCTTAAAACCCGTTTCTCGTTTCTCGTTTCTCGTTTCTCGTTTCTCGTTCGGAAGGCTGAAGCCACCGGTGCTTGGTCAGATATCCTGCAGCCATTGAAGGTACAGTGAGGGCTCACCTTCCGGCCCCAAGACGCCGAGTTGAGCTCCGACGAATAGAAGATATCGCTCACCCTGAGCGCCGAAGTTGGCCCAGTAATGTTTCAAACGGACCTTCCTGGTGGCAAGCACTCGCGGGTCCGAGCGCATCTCCAATCCCTCAATCTCTTCCGACCGGACTTCAAAACGAAGACCATAGAAAGCCAAGCAGGCATCTGCGCTCATGCTGCGATGATCCCACGAACAAAACAACAATTGATAAGTTGGCATGGCTCAGATCGGACCGCGCCCCGTGCATAGGAACGCGCCTGGAAGCGATTGCTTCCGCGTAAGACGGGGACGTAGATTAGTTTCCACCGCGAAAAAATGACCCGCGCACCGATTCCCTCAGAAGCCGTGTACAATCGCCCATTCACCGACTCCTTCACGGTCGCGGTCCGGTAACACACTCGAAACATCAAGCATCTACACTCAATGGGATACCTGGGTTATTCTGTGTTCATTCTCCCTATGAAACAGGAATCCTTCGATCCAGGCTTAACTACACAGTTCAGCGGCGCACTGCGCCGAGCCATCAACAAAGACGGCAGCTTCAATGTGCATCGCAAAGGGATGCGCTGGCGCGACGCCAACGTCTATCTGAAACTGATTGACACCACGTGGCCGCGCTTTCTTATAGCTGTCGCCGGGGGCTTTCTGTTAGTCAATATGGTGTTTGCGGCGACCTACATGCTGCTCGGAGTCGAACACTTGCAGGGTCTCGAACCGGAAATGAGCCGGTTCATGAACGCCTTTTTTTTCAGCATCCACACTTTGACCACGGTTGGATATGGGAATGTCTATCCGCGAGGCATGGGGGCAAACCTGGTCGCCGCCATTGAGGCAGCCACTGGCTTGATGGTGTTTGCGATCGCGACCGGACTTCTCTACGGTCGCTTCTCGCGGCCCTCGGCGCGCATTTTGTTCAGCGATCACTTGTTGGTTGCACCTTACCAGGATGGGACCAGCCTGCAGTTCCGCATCACCAACGCAAGGAGCAACGTACTGATGGACCTGGAGGCGCGGGTGCTGATGATGACGGTGGATCCGGTGGACGGGCAGCTTAAGAGGGATTTCGTCGACCTTCCGCTGGAACGCCGGCACGTCTACTTTTTCCCTCTGACCTGGACGATTGTGCATCCGATAGACGCCGCGAGTCCGTTATTCGGAAAGACGGCTCAGGACCTGGCTAGAACCAGCACCGAAATCCTGATTCTCATCCAAGGATTCGACGACACTTTCAGCCAGACGGTGCACGCACAGTACTCCTACAGGCACGATGAATTTGTATGGGGAGCGAAATTCGTCCCGGCTTTCAAGATTGATCCGGGTGGCGATCTGGTCCTGGATGTGAACCGCATTGATGAGCTGAAAATGTTGAGTTAGACTAACAGCCATGAGCTTGACGGCGGTGCTGGGGCTTGCGTTTGCCATCGGAATAATCGCGGGTATGCGATCTTTCACGGCGCCCGCCGCAGTTTGCTGGGCCGCACACCTGGGATGGCTGCATCTGGGAGGGTCCAAGCTGGCGTTCCTTGGAACAACGCCGGCCGTCTATATTTCCTCAGCGCTCGCCCTGGTGGAACTGGTGCTGGACAAGCAATCCTGGATGGCCGCGCGAACCAAGCCGGGTCCGTTGATCGATCGGATTATCATGGGCGCGTTGTCGGGCGCGGCTTTTTGCATTTCGGCGGGGCAATCCATCACAGCGGGCGCGATTTCCGGCGGCGTCGGCGCGCTGGTTGGCACTTACGGAGGGTATCAGGCGCGGCATCGGATTGTGTCGAATCTGAAAGTGCCGGATATCGCGGTGGCGCTGGTGGAGGATGCGTTGGCGCTGGGCGGGGCCTTGCTAATTGTGTCGCGATTCTAGCGCGATTCTCACCACATCCCACACTTTGGCCGCGATCTCTTCTTCCGGACCGCTGCCATCGATCAGCCGGACGCGGCCCGGCTCGCGGCTGGCCAGCTCGTGATAAGCATCGCGGACTTTGTGGTGGAACTCGACGGCTTGCTGATCGATGCGTGCTTCGTGGCTGCCAGAGTCACGATTCCGTGAGTGCGCGCGGGAGAGTCCCGTTTCGGTATCGATATCGATGCACAGCGTGAGGTCCGGGACTAAGCCTTGACAGGCGATGCGGTCCACTTGGAGGACCGTGTCCCAACCCAGGCCGCGCGCGGCGCCTTGATAGGCTATCGAGGAATCGGTAAAGCGATCCGAGACGACGATTTTGCCTTCGGCTAGCGCTGGCAGAATGGACTGCTCGACGTTTTGGGCTCGCGCGGCGAACATCAGCAGGAGCTCCGGGACCGCGCGCAGTTCCTGATTTGCGGGGTCGAGCAGGATGCGCCGGATTTGTTGGCCGATGGGCGTTCCACCGGGCTCCACGGTTTCGAGCACCGGGTGGCCTTCGCGGCGGAGGCGTTCGGCTAGAAGGCGCGCTTGGGTGCTTTTGCCGCTTCCGTCGGGTCCTTCGAAGGTGATGAAGAGGGCGGGCACGGAATTTATTGGTGGCCCTTCGGGNNGCGACTAGTCGTAGACATAGTGCAGGACTTTCTTGAGATCGTCCCAGGCTTCTTTCTTCGCGTTCTGATTGTATGGCCTTAGCAGATAGGAAGGATGGTAGGTGACGATTACGGGGATATCGCGCCACTCGAGCCATCTTCCCCGTAGCCGCATGACACCTTCTTTGGTGCCGAGGATCGCTTTGGCGGCGGTGGAACCCAGGGCGCAGATTGCTTTGGGCCGGATGGCTTCAAGCTGGCGGAAAAGGAACTGCCCGCAGATCTCCATCTCGTCCGGTTGGGGCGTGCGGTTCTCCGGAGGGCGGCACTTCACTACGTTGCAGATGTATACGTCCTGGCGTTTGAGCGGGATACCCTCTTTGTGGGCCGTCCCTTCGATCATCTGCGTGAGGAGTTGTCCGGCCCGGCCGACGAACGGCAATCCCTGCTCGTCCTCGTCGGCCCCAGGGCCTTCACCTACAAACACAAGCCTCGCTTGTTCATTGCCGGAACCAAACACGATCCGGTTCCTGCCCTCATGCAAGCGACAGCGTTTGCAGTCACCAATATCTTCGCTTATTTTGGATAAATTGTCATGAACCGGAGCGAGGGGAAGTACTAGCTCGGCGATAGCCGAGCGGGGTTGGGGACTAGGGACTGGGGACTGCGAGCGAGGGACTGGGGGCTGGGGGCTGGGGACTGGTGAGGCCGTCAAAGTCGCTTCGCGGCGATATATCGTCTTAATGCCTAGGTCCTGGTAGAAGAGGAGGCGATTCCGGACTTCGTCCTTTGTCATTGGGCCGCGTGGAGCGCTAGGCGGAGCTTCATCACCTGGTCGAAAATGCGGTCTGCGATCTCCCGTTTGGGAGCTCGCGGAAGGGGGATGGTTTCGCCTGTGCTCAGAACCAGCAC
>PMOK01000187.1 GCA_003162425.1 Bryobacterales bacterium
GTTTATCAGCGTTCATCCGCGGCTAGTTCAGATACCGTGGGGCCGCGACTTGGCACCCTCAGCTTCCTTTCGGATATGAGCCCAGCACCCGCATAAAATCCGCTAGCTCGGCCAGGTGACGCAACGCATTTTGAACCCTGGGCTCTTCTTCCTTGTCCAGAAAATCGAGATAGAACAGATACTCCCAGGGCTTTCCGTGCAGGGGGCGCGATTCGATCTTGGTCATGTTCAAATCGCGTAGCGCGAATGCGCTTAAAGCCCGAAACAGAGCGCCGGGGACATTGCGCGTGGTGAACACCAGCGAAGTTTTCCAGGCCTTGGCCTCTCGGCGCGGAAGCGGCGTGCGCTTGGAGGCGTACAACAAGAAGAAGCGGGTAAAATTGCGCCGATCGTCTTCAATGGATCGCTGCAAGATATGCGCGCCATAGATGGAAGCGGCCACCGAGGATGCGATCGCAGCTGCGTCCGCCGCTTTTTCTTCCATCACCATCTTCACGCTTCCCGCAGTATCGTAGAAAGGCGTGCTCTCAATCTTGGGATGGCGCGCGAAGAACCGCAGGCACTGATTCAATGCCACCGGATGCGAATAAACTTTCCGGATGTCCTTAAAACGAATCCCGGGAGGCGCAATCAGATTGTGGATGATTCGCACGTTGGTCTCAGCCGCGATACGCACGTCAAAATGCAGCAGGTGATCGTAGTTCTCATGCACGGATCCAGCCAGAGTATTTTCGATTGGTATCACCGCGGCGTCGATCTTACGGCGAGTCAAGGCTCGAAAAACGTCCTCGAACCGCGGAAAGGGAACAACTTCCACTTTATCTCCCAGAAGTTGAACCACAGCCTCCTGGCTGAAAGCTCCCAATGCACCCTGAAATCCAATTCGCTCTTTTTTCATGGTTTGCGGATTTTGCGCTGGCCTTTCTTAGCGGCGCTCATACCACCATCCCAGCGGCGGACGTCGGGGGCGGGCAGGTTCAGCAGGTCCAGCACGCGATCCACGCTATGGTCCACGATATCAAGGATGGTTTTCGGCTGGTTATAGAAGCCGGGGACGGGTGGCAGAATAATGGCTCCCATTTCCGTCAGCGCTACCATAGTGCGCAAATGTCCCAGATGTAGGGGCGTTTCCCGGACCATGAGAATCAATTTGCGGCGTTCCTTGAGGCATACGTCAGCGGCACGGATCAGCAGATTCGAGCTTAGACCAGTCGCGATGGCCGACATGCTGTGAATAGAGCACGGCGCAATCACCATCCCCTGGGTCAGGAACGATCCGCTGGCTAGCCGGCTACCAATGTCCTCTAGCGGATAAACGTAATCTGCCAGAGCTTTGAACTTGTCGGCAGTCCATCCGCTCTCGAGAAATGCCGTCCGTTCGGCGGACCTGGTCAGGATGAGATGGGTCTCCACCTTCACGCCCTTCCGCAGCCTTTCGAGCAGCCGGTACCCGTAGATGGAGCCGCTCGCACCCGAGATACCGATTATCACCCTCAAAAGACCTCCTTACGGCAAGCTTTGTTCGGAAAGCCGAACAAAACTCTTTTTCGTCGCTTGATTCTTTGACCCCACGACGGCTATAATTCGAGCCTGGTGGAACCATTTTCCCAAATGGTTTCTTGTCGATACCCGGCCGCACGGGGCGTGCTGGAAAAGCATCATACCATGGAGGAAGCTGGACAGAGGCTCAGGCGGACGCGCGAAAGGCTCAGTATGCGTTTTCGCGACGTCGAACAAGCCAGCTTGAAGATCGCCGACAAATATCATAATGACGAGTTCTCAGTCCTGATCAATCGGCTTTCCGAGATCGAAAACCACGGCCTATTGCCTAACATCTATAAGCTCTACTCGCTGGCCACCATCTATCGTCTCAATTTTCAAGAACTTCTGGAGTGGTATGGAGTTTCGTTGGCTAACATGCCGGCGGACGCCGCCTTCGCCGAAGTGCCCACCAGCCACCTGGTCAATTTCTCGAAGGGTATCCATGGCGAAGCATTACTCCCGTTGTCGCTTGACCCAGGAATTGATCTCCGCAAAACCACCTATCTCAGCCGAATGATCCAACGTTGGGGCAAGCTTCCCCTTATGTTGTTGGATGCGATCGATTTGAAAGATCACCGCTATGGATTTATTGGCACCGAGGATTGGTTCATGTACCCGCTGCTGCAGCCCGGCTCGCTGGTGATGATCGACGAAACCAAGCGTAAGGTGCTTAACTCCGGCTGGGCAAATGAATTCGACAGGCCAATCTATTTTCTGGAACATCGCCAGGGTTATGCATGTGGATGGTGCCATCTGACCGACGACCGCCTTATCTTGCAAGCACATCCGGCCTCCGTATGCCCGCCCCAAGTTTATAGCTATCCGACCGATATCGATATCGTTGGCCAGGTTACCGGAGTGGCTATGAATCTGGACCAAGGTCGTCGACGCCGGACGCGCCTCTGATTAGTTCCAGCATGGTCTGAAGCTCGCTCAGATAGAGCCGCCTTTCCACTGGTTTGGCGTTGGAGGGCAACAGGTTCTTATATGGCTTCAGAAGGGTCCACGCCTGGATTACTGTCTTCTTTTCCTCGGGCAAATCGGACAGATATAGGTTAAGGTCCGCCATCTGCTGCTCGAGGTTGAAGGACAGCCATTCGGCGAAGACCTGCTTATGGCTCTTCTTGAGAGCCCGGTTGGAATCATCCGCACCGAATACCAGCGCCAATCCATGGTGGTCGTATCGGCCGCTGTTGGGATTTCGCAGGCCTGACAGGTAAACCAACCTCCCGAATACAGACGGGATTTGCGAAAGCGTATGTCGCCAGACATCGGCAACAGCGCGCCGGTCCAAACCTTCGTTAGCTTCCGTACCCTTCATCTCAACACTAAGATAATACACCAGATCTTTTTGATAAACCAGCTTAAATCTTAGCTCCTTGTTACGCCCAGCCAGAGATGTTCTGGTTTCAGAAACAATCTGAAGAGCTGCCTTGTCCGGTCGGCTAAGCCCTTAGCCTGACTGAGAGTTTCCCGAACTCAAATTCACAAAACGACAAGGAGATTTACACGATGTTGAAAAGGCTCTTATTGCTGGCTGGCTTGATGCTGGCATTGGGAACGATAGTCTCAGCGGATTGGCCGCCACCGCCCTGCGACCCGACTTGTGGCCAAAAACCACCACCGTCGATGCGCTAGTCGGTCGGTCCGCGCGCGGGGCTGGATGCTACACTCTTGGTTGTCGATTCTTACTAGGCCATGCTCCAGCTCCCGCTCTACCAACTGTTGCTCGTCGTCGCACAGACGGCTCTCCTGGTAGCCCTGATTTTCCGCCTCTGGGCCGCAGGCCTCCACCGGGCTTACCCCTACTTCTTCAGCTATCTCCTGGCTAACTTACTTCTAACATCGATCTTGTTGCCTGTGCCGTATAAAAGCCGCGCGTATCCCTACTTCTGGGTCGCCAGCGAAGCAATCATTGCTTGTTGCTACACCCTAATCGTTGTCGAACTATATCGCGTTGTACTCCGTGACCTGCCTGGTATTGCGACTATTTCTCGACGATACATCACGGTTACGGTTGCCGTCGCAACCGTGGGCTCGCTACTTCTGCTACGCCTGGAGGAAGCTCCAGCGAACTACGTTTCGGTGTTTTTGGTGATTGAGCGTGCGATCGTCTTCAGTCTTGTGATTTTCATTCTCCTAGTGAGCGCCTTCCTGGTATACTACCCAATTCCCTTGAACCGGAACGTGGTCATATATTCCATCGGGTATGGCGTATATTTCCTCACCAAGGCAACTGGCCTTTTCGTCCGCACTCTTGGCCATTATGTATTGCCACAAATCGGCACGGTTCTGCTCGTGGTTTCCTCGGCTTGCCTATTATTTTGGGTGTTCACCTTGAACCGGCGAGGCGAAATGCGCACGGTAGTAGTCGGCCATAAATGGAAGAGGGAAGATGAAGTGCGGCTGCTATCGAAACTAAAAGCCATCAACGCCAGCCTGGTGGAAGCAGGAAAAAAGTGATGGCACGCTCACAATGATCCGATAAGAATGCTAAATGTCTTCCTATCGGGATTGCGTTGCCTCACAAATTTCGATATGCTAATGTTGACGATCGAAAAGGGGGGGGCTGAGATGACAATTCCTGTGCTGTCAATTGCGGTGGTATTCCTTGCCGCTGCGTTCGCATTTTTGTTTCACCGGCTCGCTACGCGCTTTAACGGAGAGGCGCTGGATTCGGAATGGCTGGATACATTTTCTGTGGAAAGCTACGCTCCGATGCGGCGTTTGCTGGATCAAAGCGACTTCGAGTTCCTCAGAAACCAACCCGGTTACCGGCCGGCTCTCGAAAAACGTTTGCAAGCCGAGCGGCGCAAAGCCTTCATCGATTATCTCTGGCTGATGATTGGCGACTTTAATCAGTTGCTCGAAATCGGACGGCTGATGCTAGTCAGTTCGAACGTCGACCGGCCTGAATTTGCACGGGCATTGGGGCGGCAACGGACTAGCTTTTATCTGACTGTTTGCACCGTCCGATGCAAACTGGCGCTTGCTCCGCTCGGTTTACGCGTAGATGGGCCAGAATTGTTGAATTCGCTCGGAACAATGCTGCAACAGGTTCGGGAACTAGCTGCGCTCGAAACGGCGCCTTATTAGCTGGCGCAGATCCGTTTCAGCAGGTCTTTGGCTTCCTTAAGGCCGACAAATTCCTTTTCCGCCAGCTTAAATTCCCGCGTGTGCACGCAGCGGCGCGCCCCCCGATGTTCCACCGGGAAACGCAAGTGGAGCATCTCGTGGAATAAAACGTATTCGACCGCCAGACGCTCAACTCCTTGCCTATCCAAGTGGCGGCTCAGAACAATTGCGTTGTGAGAGGGATCGTAATGGCCCAGCATGGTGCGAGACGGCTTGCGGCTCCAACCGAGCAACGGGCGCGCGATGAGTCCATGAAAATAGCGGAGATTCAGCTCCTCGAAAATCGCTTCCAGATCGTAACAAGCTCCCTGGGGACTTGAAACATACTTACGCCCCCGCGCCTGTTTCACCAACTGGAGGCTGCGCCGCATTTCCTTCCGGTTCAGATAGCGCCGGTACCTTTCCGCATAGAGTTTGGGAGTTGGACGGCGAAAT
This sequence comes from Bryobacterales bacterium, assembly GCA_003162425.1. Lineage (GTDB taxonomy): Bacteria > Acidobacteriota > Terriglobia > Bryobacterales > Bryobacteraceae > Palsa-89. The sequence goes on from PMOK01000187.1 coordinate 5,113, forward strand.
AACTTTGACAAAAGAATGTAGGCCAGCGCCTCCAGGATTTGCGCGGGAGCTCCTTCCAGCACGTCCGTAATGCGAAACGCGAGACCGTCCTCATCCCAACGGACGAAGCTATTGGCGTTGGCGAATTTGCAATATTCCAGGCGAACTGCCGGCACCGGCGTCCGTGGCCTCAGCTGGGAAAACACCCTCGCCAAGAGCTCTTTCGGTGTTTCGAAAAAAAGGATGCTCTGGATCTGCACCTCCTCCAGAATACAGGAAGACCGTTCCTCGGTTCTTCAGTTCTTCGGTTCTTCAGTTAGCGCAGATAGAACAGGCTCAAGCGCGGTAGCCCCGCCGCCTCTAACAACTGTCGATCCAGGTATTGTTTTTCTAGCATGGTCAATTGTTCGGCGGTCATTTTGCCGCGGTAGGGGCGAAGTTGTAGGTCGAGTTCGCGGCGAGCCCGCAGCAGCTCCTCGTCAGTTTGCCGGGCCCGCGCAATTGCGACCATCTTGTCTTCAAGAGCGGTGAGCCGGCGTTCCAGATCCTCCAGGTCCCCATATAACGTCGGAGCTTCCCCGGCCAGTCGATCCACCGCTGCTGCGATCTCTTCATATCCCGGTTGCTTCCGGATTTCGGTGACGTTCGACCGCAGATAACGTTCCAGATCCCCCAGGCTGAAAGGCGCGGCCTGTTCTTTGCGAGAACCGGCCGGGGCAGCAACTCCCGCCATGATTTGTGCTTCGGCCAGCACCGCTTGCGCACAGTAGGCCACCGAATTCACCATCTGCACGCGATTCTTCTTACCGCGCCACTTCTCGAATGCGAGATCGATTCCGCGCAAGACCGCAGTCAGCGGCACGCCGGCGTTTTTCCAGGTCTCCACCAGCGCCCAGTCGAGCGGTGACATCAGAAACAGTCCCGTGCCGCGCGCTTTTTGAAAACGTTCCTCGATTTCGGTGAAGTAGTTGAAGTAATTGCTGGGCCACGCTGCTTCTTCTGCTACTTCTTTTGGTTGCGGCGCCATATAATTTCCAGGCCCTCTAGTGTCAGGTCCTCGTTGAACTCCTTCACCAGGCGCGACGCGGCCGCGACGAAACGCGCCTGCCCGCCGGTGGCAACTGCTGTGGTGGAACTGCCCAATTCCGCGATCACCCGTTCCACGATCCCATCGATCATGCCCACAAAGCCGTAGTAGAGTCCGGACTGAATGCTGCCCACCGTGTTCTTGCCGATGAGCTGGGCGGGCTCGCGGAAGTCCACCATCGGAAGACGCGCTGTCTTGGCGAATAGCCCGCTGATCGACATGCCAATGCCAGGGCAGATCATGCCTCCCAGATACTCGGCGTTGGCCGACACTACATCGAAGTTAATGGTGGTTCCAAGATCCACCACCACCGCGGGTCCACCATAGCGATGAAACGCCGCCACGCCGTTCACCACGCGGTCAGCGCCGACTTCTCTCGGATTGTCGTAGAGCACCTTCAACCCGATGTCCGTTTCCGGAGTAATAAAAAGAGGCGTTGAGTGGAAATACCGCTCGGACATCGCGGCCAATGGCGCATCGAGCGTTGGAACCACGCTGGCGATGATTATGCCATCCACGCGCGACAGGTCGAGCGAGGCCAAGGCGAACAGATTGCGCATCAGCACGCCCCATTCGTCGGCGGTCTGCTCAAGAATGGTGCGAAGCCGCCAGCGGCCGATTAAAACCTGGCCTTCAAAGGCGCCGATGGTGATGTTGCTGTTTCCAGCGTCTAAAGCTAAGAGCATGGGGCTAAGAGCATGGGCGCACTCCTCCGGCGATGATCACGTTCTGTTTTCCGTCATCTCCCCGCAGCACTAGAAAACCCGAGGGGTCAAGGCCGGCCGTGGTGCCCTGGAGCATCGCGTCGCCTTGGTCGACATAAACACGGCGGCCGTAAACGAAGCTGGAAGCGCGCGAGAACATGGCTAGGATCGGTTCCCTGCCCTCCTTTTCGAGGAGCGAGCAGAAGCTTGTGACGCTGGAAACCAGCTCCACCAGCAGACGCTCGCGCGAATGCACGTGCCCCGTCGCCATGCGGAGCGAAGTTGCGATCGCGCTCAGTTCGTCGGGAAAAGCCGCATGATTCACATTGATACCGATTCCTGCAATGATAGCTGACCCTTCCAGCTGCGTGAGTATCCCCGCGCATTTCCTGGATTGAATCAGCACGTCATTGGGCCAGCGAAGATCGCATGATACGTCGGTTGCCTTGAGGATTGCTTCGCTGGTGGCCAGGCCAAGGGCAAGTGTAACCACCGGCAACGCGTCAGCGGGAAAAGGATTTCGCAGAACGATGGAGATATACAGGCCAGCATCGGGTTCAGAATGCCACACGCGTCCGTAACGCCCCTGACCGGCCGTTTGTTCGTCGGCTCCCACTACCGTGCCAGATTCGCAGCCGGCCGCGGCCAGACGGCTGGCCTCGGTCATGGTGGATCCGATGGTAGGGTGCCAGTGGATTTCGTGGTCCGGGAGCTGGGATCGAACACGGTCGATGTCGATCATTTGAGATCGTTGAGCGCGGCTAGGCTTTTGTCGCGCTGTGCTACGTACTCGGCGCGTTTGGCTCGCAGGGAATCCACCACATGGGCCGGCGCGCCAGTCAGAAATTTCTCATTGGAAAGCTGGCCATCCTTGGCAATGATTAGTTTGTCGAGTTCGTCGATCTCCTTCCGCAGCCGGACGCGTTGGCCTTCAGCATCCACCTCCGGAAGTTCGAGCATCAGATCAAAATCCGGCGTGGAACGCACTGCACCCGATAATTTCGGCGCCGGCTCCATGCGCACATCCAGTTTTACGTTCGCGAATTTCTCAATCACTCCCAATTCCAAATTTTTCGCGCCGTTGCGGCAGTAGAGAACACCGGGCAGTACTAGCTTGCGGTCTAACCCATGATCGGCGCGCAGCTTTCGCGCCGCTGTGATCATCTCCTGCATGAGCGCCATCTCGCGTTCCGCGGATTCGTCGGTCGCGCCCGCTTGGGGATATGCGGCCAAAGCAATGGATCCAGTCTGCCCGAAACGATGCCAAAGCTCCTCAGTGATAAACGGCATGATGGGATGCTGCAGCCGCAAAAAAGCCCCGAAGACGCTCAGCAAATTGCGCCAGTCATTGGTCAATCCGGAATTGGGTGTGAAACGCAGCTTCTTGATTTCCAGATACCAGTCGCAAAAATCGTGCCAGGAGAATTGCCACAGCTCAGTCGCGACCTCGTTATAGCGGTGCTGCGCCAGCGCGCGGTTCACGGATTCGGCGGTACGATGCAGCCGGCTGAAGATCCAGCGGTCTTCCAGTTCCACCGCGTCTCCAGGCTCCGCGAGCGACGGCACAATTCCCGCAGTCTGCATGTTCATCAGCACGCCGCGCGCCGCGTTCCAGATCTTGTTGGCGAACTGACGCGTCGCGGTCAGCCGTTCTTCCGTGTAGACGATATCGGTGCCAGGCGCAGCGGCCATCATAAGAGACAGGCGCACGGCATCCGTACCGAATTTCTCGTTGGCATCCATCGGATCGACAACGTTGCCCTTGGTCTTCGACATCTTCTGCCGCAAAGGATCGCGGACAAGCCCATGAATATGGACCTCGCGAAACGGAACATCACCGGTCAGCTCCAGGCCCATCATCATCATGCGCGATGCCCAGAAGAACAGAATGTCGAAGCCGGTGATCATGAGCGACGTGGGGTAGTAAGTTCGCAGATCCACGGTATCGTCCGGCCATCCCATGGTCGAAAATGGCCACAGGCTGGAGCTAAACCAGGTGTCGAGTACGTCCGGATCCTGCTCCACGCTCGACGATCCGCAATGCGCGCATTTCTGCGGCGTTTCCCGGGCCACCGTAATTTCACGGCATTCCGCGCAGTGCCAGGCTGGAATACGATGGCCCCACCAGAGCTGGCGCGAGATGCACCAGTCGCGAATGTTCTCCATCCAGTTGAAGAACGTTTTTTCCCAGTTGTCGGGGACGAAGCGGATTCGGCCATCGCGCACCGCAGCCATCGCCTTGGCGGCCATGGGCTTCGCCCTCACAAACCATTGCGTCGAAACCAGCGGCTCCACAACGGTTCCGCAGCGGTCGCATTTTCCGATGGGCAGCGGGTACGGCTCGATCTTTTCCAGAGCCCCGAGTTTCTCGAGGTCGGCCACCACACGTTTGCGAGCCTCGAAACGGTCCAGACCGGCGTAGGGACCGGCTTCGGGTGTCATGCGCGCATCTTCACCGATCACTCTCACATGCGGCAGATTGTGCCGCTTGCCAGCTTCGAGATCGTTCGGATCGTGCGCGGGAGTAACCTTTACCACACCAGTGCCGAACTCCGGAACGGCTAATTCATCGAAGATGATCGGAATCTCGCGATTCATGAGCGGAAGGATGACGGACTTGCCGGCCAGATCGCGATAGCGCTCGTCCTTTGGATTCACAGCAACCGCAGTATCGCCCAGCATCGTTTCGGGCCGCGTGGTTGCCACAACTAAGTGGCGCGATCCGTCCTTCAGCGGATAGCGGATGTGCCACAGGCTGCCGTTGATATCCTCATGCTTGACTTCGAGATCGGACAGCGCGGTATTGCAGCGCGGGCACCAGTTCACCATGTAAGTGCCGCGGTAGATTAATCCACTTTCGTATAGCCGGACGAATGCTTCGGTGACAGCCCGAGAAAGTTCGGGGCTAAGGGTGAAACGCTCGCGGGTCCAGTCGCAACTGTCGCCGATGCGTTTCATCTGTTCGGTGATGCGGCTGCCGTATTTTTCCTTCCATTCCCAAACGCGCCGCACGAATTCTTCGCGGCCCAGCTCGCGGCGCGATGTGCCCTCAGCAACCAAACTCCGTTCCACCAGCATTTGCGTGGCGATGCCGGCGTGATCCACCCCAGGCAGGAACAGGGTGTTATCGCCGCGCATGCGGTGCCAGCGCACTGCGGTGTCAATCAGCGAATGTTCCAGCATGTGCCCGATATGCATCGAGCCCGTGACGTTGGGAGGGGGAACTACGATAGAGAAGATCTGACCCGGCGCGTTGGCATCGGCGCGGAAGACGTTATTTTCCACCCACCACTCGGCCCAATGGGGCTCGAAGAGCTGCGGCTCGTATGTTTTGTCCAATTCCATGGAGAGACTACCAGTTTAGCAAGCAGCACAACCAGCACCCAGGATTTGACTGGATTCAGGTAGCTCATTGGCTGGAGCAATTCGGCTGTTAGCAGAGGGGTAGGTTCGAGTCCTACCTGGGGAGCCAAATTCTATCCCTCGTTGACAACAAGGGGCTTATCCGAGGCAAGCCGTGAAGTACTTTGTTTTCAGGTTCGAGTCCTCGCTGGGCCAAAGCGATGCGGAGGAATTATGTGGACAATACGGACTTTTTGGTGCGAGTAGCCGCACCTACGCGAGACCTCAACCGACGAACGGATTGACTATGCGCACGCCAGCGTTCACGAAATCAGCACGGTTTCGCGTGGCGACCGCCAGACCGTGGACGACCGCCGTCGCCGCGATGAGGCTGTCCTTGATCGGCATGGCTTTGCCGGTTGTGCGAAGACGCGCCAGCAGTTCCGCCCATTTAAGGCCCGTGTCCGCGTCCCAGGGCAAACAGTGGAGACGCCCGACCCCGGCGTCGAACCAGCGTTCCAGGGCGGTCCGCTTCCTTCCCTTGGGGAGGATGAGAATCCCGAACCGCAGTTCGCCGAGAATGACGGGATCAACGGCGAGGTCTGGCTCATGTGCGCGAAGCCACGCCAGGACACGCGGATCGGGCGTTGGTTTCGTCGGCTCGCTCAGGACGTTGGCGTCGACCAAGTACTTCACAGCGCATCCGTCGACTCAGAGTCGATGGGTAGGAAGTAGTCCTTCTGCGGACAGGCGAGCAGCCAGTCGACGGCACCCTCGTTCTGCGGAGCCGCATGCCGGACGAGGCGATAGTCCCCACGATCGAGACGCTCGACGTCGAACTCCTGCCCCGGTTCGATACGGTCCATCTGCCGAAACTCTGCCGGCAGAACGATCTGACCCTTGGAGGAGACGGTGGTCTTCATTGAAGTAAGATATCGTCTTACCTGCGGCAGTGTCAAGCACTACACCCAGGGCATCGGCAGGTATTAAAACCGACGCTCCAACTCACTGGGACTGGTAGGTGGTAACCTCCAGTTAAGCATGTTAGCGTCATCCTGTCCGCCTGCAGGTGCGCTTCTCCGCGAGTTCTACAAAGTGTTCGGGATGCCGGGCGAGGGTCCGCCGGATGACCTGGACCTCGCGGTTTTCGAGTCGATGTTCCCGGTCGAAGAAGGCGATCGCTATGATCTTCAGCGATCGCTTGGCGACGATGGGCTCCGAAGGATACATCGCGAATGTAGTGAAACGTTGGATTCTCTCCTGACAGCGATGTCCGGCGACGCCCTTTTGGTGGAGCTTTCGGAGGGCCCTCGCCTCACAAACGCTCAATTCGACCGCTTGACGGCTGGTTCGCTCTGGTACTCATTGGTCAGTTCGCTTGACAAGCGAGACCCCCAGGGGGGCTACCGGTACCCGCGCCACCATTCGCTGGACTTGAGATGCCGTTCAAAGCTCGATTTCAGATGACCGTCTTTGGATCCTTGGTTCTCAAGCTTTATATCACCCTTGTGTTCATTCGAGAGGGCGACCTCGCGAAGCTGATTGCGGAGGCTGCACGGGCTCGAAAGCCAGTCTCTGGGCGTCTGCAAAAGCTCTTGCGGTCAGATTTCGTGCGATACATTCGAAACAGCCTTGCCCACGGCACGTTCGAAAACGCCATCGTAGGCATACGGTTCTCCGGCGGCGAAAAAATAGTCACCGCGACTCCGGGATTCCTCGACCACTTGGCTACTTGCCTTTCGGTGGCACAACTTCAGGCCGCCGCAGCAGGCCTCCGTAGAGTGAATGATCGTTGATCTGTTAGTCGCCTGGACGAGTCCTACAACGTGCTCAGGCTCGCGGAGTTCGAAAACTACACCTACTGGGCACCCAGACTGGATAGGCATGCCCAGTTTGGGTGCATACCGTTGGCGCAAAAGGAATTGCTGTGGTTCGAGCGGACGCGCTTAAGGCTGCAAAAGTTCGAAACGTGTCCAATTTGAGGAGCCAGTCTGTCAACACTTCGACCTTCTTGCGCGCCGAAAGACTGCTCCCATAAATATGGGATACTGGCGTCATGAAGACCACTCTGGAGATCCCGGACCCAACCTTTCGCAAGGCCAAGGCCACCGCCAGTGCGTTGGGAATTCCGTTGCGCGAGTTTGTTACGCAAGCTGTCGAAGAAAAGCTCTCTCTGGGTCGTCAGCGCAAGGGCAAGCCCTGGCTGGAATGTGCGGGTGAACTTGCCCATCTCCACAAGGAGACTATGCGGATACAGAAGGTCATCAACGAGGAATTCGAACAAATCGAACCTGAGGACTCGAATTGATTCTGGACACAAACGCTCTATCCGCTTATCTTGACAGAGCGCCGGACGCGGTCCAGATTGTGTCCGAGGCCCGTGAGATTGCCATCCCCGTCATCGTCGCCGGGGAGTTCGCTTTCGGCATAGCCCGGTCTCGCCACCGCGAGTTGTACGAAAGGTCGCTGCGGCGAATGCTTGACCGATGCACCGTCCTCGATATCGGAATTGAGACCGCGTGGCACTACGCGGCCATCCGGCTGGAACTGAAGGCTGCGGGTACGCCGATTCCAGCTAACGATGCGTGGATCGCAGCGCTCAGCCGGCAGCATTCGATGCCTGTCATGACCCGCGACTCCCATTTCGACTTTGTGGGTGGGCTGAGACGCCGAACCTGGCAGTAGCGCAAGGCGGCCGCGGTGATCCGGACGCGGCTCTCAAGGAACGGTCGCGTTCGTGACAATTGGCGGCAGCCCCGCACTCGAAGGACTCTTTGTGTACTTCTTTTCGGTTCAATGGTTTAGTTCCGCTCGAAGCAACTCCCTCTGCAATCCTGCTGAGATCGCAATACCAACCCTTAGCGGCGACACCGTATCCTGAAGTTGCCGGGTTCGGGAAGCGTCGAGAACACGTGCAACGCGAAGAACTGCCACGGAGCGAGTGACGGCCCACCCGGAACTTATCCTGGGCCCCCTTAGGGAGTTCGAAACGTGTCCAGATTGGGTGCCTGTCATGGACACAGGCCAGCAGCTCGGACGGAGCGCTCTCAAAGCAATGGGCGACCATGGGTTCGATCAGAGGGTTGACCAGGTGGCAAAAGTTCGAAAAGTGTCCAGACTGGGGAGGCCGCCACTTGGATGTTTTCTGATTCTTCCCGTTCTACCTCCTTAACTTGCAGTTTCGAACGGCTAATGAGACGCCAGAGCGGACTCGAGCTCATAGACTTCCTGGTCGCTGTACTTCCCTGCTAACTGAATCGGTAGACGCTGGCCGACTGATCGAGGCTCAGTCGACTGTCTGAGGTTATTCCGCGAAGACTTCCTGCAGCGTGCTCAAGGTGGAGGTGAGGGTCTTTGCCGACACCGCTCCCAACCTCTTCGTTAATCGGGCCTTGTCCACGGCGCGCATCTGATCCAGCAAAATCAAACCCTTCTGGCCGCGATGCGTGACGCCGATGCGGAACGGCGCCGCGCGACTTTTTGTTGTCATTGGCGCGACGAGCACGGTCCGCAGATGATCATGCATTTCCGCGGGGGATACAACCACGCACGGACGCGTCTTCTTGATCTCGCTCCCGATGGTGGGATTAAGATTCACGAGCCAAATCTCCCCACGCGTCACCAGGCCAGCTCCGTGTCGGCCGAATTACCGAATTCGCCCATTACTAGCTCATCATCCCCAGCTTCGGCGATCTTCCTGGCGGCCTCTCCCCAACCGGTGCGCACGCGGCTGGCGGGCCTGCGCAACACGAGGGCGTCGCCTTCGATGGTCATCTCCGCGACCGCCCCACCGCTGAGTCCCAGTTGCGTCAGGACCGGCTTGGGTATAACGACGCCTTGTGAGTTGCCGATCTGCCGGATGCTTACGTGCATAACTTTCATAGTTATAACAATGTTATTCCGCGAGGCATGCTGTGTCAAGCCAGGCGGCCGGGAGCAAATAATGGGGAATACGTGACACAAACTGCGCCGCAAGCATCGGAGTCCCTGTTAGAGTGAAGGGTCGCAAGCTTCTTATGAGCAAGGGCGGTTTCCTCATACTTGTGATCGCCGGATTCCTGCAAGTTGGCCTGCCGGCAGGCACACCGGAGTTGCTGGAGCGCCAATCGCCCGCCACATTCTCGCTTGCGGCGAACGAAGCCCGCATCTTCGAAATCCGCGTGAACGCCGGAGAATATCTGCGGCTCAGCGTGCAGGGCGAGGGGGCGACGCTCAGTTGCCTGCTGCGAGTCTTAGGTTCGCGGATCGCTCAGGAAAGCAGCTTGGGTGGCACCGGCGGAACGGCTACCCTTGCCGCCTATTTCGAAGAGGCCGCGAAGGTCGAGCTGGAGATCCGGCGCACTGAGAAAAGCGCGGCGCCGGCCGCCATCCGTGCCGAGATTGCCGCCCAGCGCCAAGCCACGACCTCCGACATCGCCGAAGCAAGCGCCTATCGCGCTTTCACGTCCGCCAAGACGCCGGACGAACTGGATGCAGTGATCCGCTCTGCCACGGATGTCGGCGCCACCGAACTAACAGCGGCCGCCGTTTTGGCCGAAGTCCGAAAGTTGTTTGGCGCCGGCCAATACCAAGCTGGTCTGGACTTGGCGGAAACTCGTCTGGCGTTCGCGCGCGGCTTTTCCTCCCCCCGCTTTGAGGCACAACTTCTCTACCTAGCCGGCCTGTGCGAGATCCTTCTCGAACACAACGCCGAAGCCGTCCGCCACTTTGCTGACGCACTGGTTCTCCAGCGCACCGCGAATCAACCCTATGAGATTGCGGCCACACTTCAAAACATGGCCGCCGCCCACTTGGTGCTCGGCCAATGCAGCGACTCTCTGCACGAGGCGGAAGAAGCACTCGCCTTACGCCGAACACAGGCAGACCTGCAGCACGAAGCTTTCTCTCAACTGGCCGTTGCGAAGGCGCACGTCTGCGCCGGCCAAGCGCAGGCGGCACTCGACGGCTACCGGGCGGTAATCCCGCTCTGGCGGAGCTTGCATGACGCCCGCAACGAGGCGGTTGCCTGGAACGACATGGGCATTGTCTTAGCCTCGCTGGGCGCTTTCGACGAAGCCCGCGCGGCCCATGCCTCGGCCTTGCGCCTTCGCGAAGCCTCCGCCGATGACGCCGGCCGCGCCGAAACGCTGGTCAATACCGGCCTACTCCACCTCCTGACTCACGATTACAGCGGTGCCCTCGCCGATTACGAGAAGGCGCTCGCCATCCCTCCCAGCCGTGAATACCAGCGGAGGCTCGGCTACGCGCTCGAAAGTAAGGCCGAAGCGCTCTTCCATCTGGGCCGGCGCACGGAAGTGAATGCGCTGCTGCGGCGCAGCGTTGAAATACTGCAGGAGGTGGGCGACCGCTCCGGCGAAGCCTTCACATGGCGGATGCTTGGCGAATACGAATCCTCCACCGCCGATGTGGACCGCGCCGTCGCACTGGCCGAGGCGGTGGGCGACCGGCCATCCGAAGCCGTTTCGCTGACCACGCTGGCGCGGCTCCTATACCGGGCGCGCGATCTGGACGCGGCGCGACGCAACCTGGAACGCGCTTTGCCCATCATCGAATCCACCCGGGCCGATCTGTCCAACCCGCAACTTCGTGTCAGCTTCCTGAGCGCCCGCTGCGATGCGTATGAACTTTTGGTCGAGGTGTTGACGCAACCGGGTGCCCGCGGCGAGCACCGCGACATGGACCTGGAGGCGTTCACGGCGAGTGAGCGCGCCCACGCGCGAGCCCTGCTGGATGAAATCGGCGCCGGCCCCGGCTCCGTGGGGGAAGTCGCAGGACTTGATGCCATCCGGTCGGAGGCTCTCGACGCCCATACCACACTGGTCGAATACTTCCTGGGTGAAGAACGGAGCTGGGGCTGGTTCGTCAGCCAGGACGCTTTCGAGAGATTCGACTTGCCCGGCCGGCGCGTTCTCGAAACCTTGATCCGCCGCTTCCGATCCTCGCTCACGGCGCGCGATATTCGAAATCCGGGTGAATCGCCGGACTCACGAGCCATGCGATTACGCAACGCCGACGCCGAGATGGCGCGGACTTCGCTCGAACTATCGCGCGTACTCCTTGGTCCCGTGGCGGACCGAATCGGCTCAAACCGTCTCCTGGTGGTGGATGACGGTTCGCTCCGGCTGGTGCCGTTCGCGGAGCTCGGCGTGAAAAGTGAAATCGTGCTGGTTCCCTCCGCGTCCGTTTTGGTACAGTCGCGGCGCGCGTCGTCCTCCCTAAGCTGGAATCCGAATCTGCTCATCCTCGCCGATCCCGTCTTCCGTGCCGCCGACCCACGCGTTCGGTGGAGCGTGCGAGCCACAGTTGCCAACGCAGAGCTGGTCCCGAGTTTTCCGCGCCTCGTCCAATCGCGCAAAGAGGCGGATGCGATCGCATCGATGGTACCTGGGAACCGCGTTGAGGAGCGGCTGGGTTTCGACGCCTCACCCTCCGCGCTGCGTGCCGCCGCCGGATCCGGTTTTGGCGCGATTCATATCGCCGCGCACGCGGTTCTGGACAGCCGGCGGCCGGAGATGTCCGGCATCGTTCTGTCGCTTGTCGATCCTGGCGGCGCCCCAGAGCGGGGCATTCTGCGCCTTTCGCGAAATCTATGATCTGCGGCTTAAGACCGGGCTGGTCACGTTGAGGCGTGTGAAACCGCGATCGGCAAAGAAGCCGGCGGCGAAGGCATGCTTGGGCTTTCGCATGCTTTCTTATATGCGGGAGCGCAGCGCGTGGTGGCAAGCTTGTGGAAGGTGGAAGATAGTGCCACTGCCAAGCTGATGGAGTACTTCTATCGCGGCTTGTACAAGCGGCGGCTGACACCCGCCGCCGCGTTGCACGCCGCGCAAATCGAGATGCGCCGCGATCCGCGATGGCACCAGCCGTATTACTGGGCCTCTTTCGTCATTGAGGGCGAGTGGAGATAAGACTACCTTGGATCAAGTTCCGGATCAAGTCCCCAAGCCGCGCCAACGCTGGTCGTTGACTTCAGTAGCGTTCGAAACGCTTCTGGAACGGCTCGCTCCTAATCGCGAAGGGGCAGCCCTTCAATTCGAACATCACCGGCGATACCTGGTCACGCTGCTCACGTACGCGGGACCCTGGGACCCGGAGCATCTGGCCGATACGACGCTGGATCGGGCGGCCAAGCGCCTGGCGAGCGGCGAGATAATTGAAGACCTTCGCGCATGGCTTCGAGGAGCCGCCCGGAAGGTGCTGCTGGAATCGCAATGAACTCCAGCGGGAATCGAGCGCGGCCGCCGCCGCAGCTCAGTCGATGGACGAATCTAGAACCGTCGCGGAAGCTGACCACCAGCTCCTCGAAGAGTGCCTGGATCGAATGCCTGCCGAAAGCCGGAGTCTGGTTCGGCGCTATTACCAGCCCCAAGGTAAATCGCTTCTGGAAGCTCGCAGAGAGCTTTCCATCCAGCTCGGCATTTCGAGCGAGAACTTGCTTACGCGCGCCATGCGCATCCGAAAAGCTTTAGAGGAATGCCTCCAAAAGCGCCGAGCCCAGGCGGGAGAGGAGTGACATGTTTTCCTATTTTCGCCACTTAAAGAGAGGAGGACGTTTGGGCCAGACCACGCCGGAGCACGAGCGCCTCGCTAGATTTCTCCTCCGCCGTCTACCTGCCGGCGAATCGGACGCGCTCAAGGAACGCCTTTTTAACGACAATGCCTTGCTGGCGGAAATGGAGGAAGTGGAGCGGGATCTGCTTGACGCATACGCCGGCGGCCGTCTTTCCAGCTCCCAGCGGCGCGAGGTGGAATCGCATCTGATGAACTCGGATTCCCAGCGCGAGAAGTTGCGATTTGCCCTCGCCCTGAGCCATCGCCAGGAAACCCGAAAGCCTGCTGCTTTCATGCTCTGGGCGGCCGCCGCGGTGATACTCCTTTCTCTGGGGGGAGGCGCGGCCTGGATCGCGCGGCTCTCCATGCAGAACGAACGCCTCCGTTCGGAATTGGCCACACTTCGCAAAGAAAGTGCCCGGGCCGAGGTCGCGCCTGCCGGTGCTTTTCTGCTAAGCCCCGTAGATCGAAGCGCGGGGGAGGACCGCCTGGAGGTAGGCTCAAGCCCTACTCTAGTTCGCCTGAATCTCGCGGTAGAAATCAGCGCGGGCAGCAAGGCCGACGTTCGCCTCAGGACCGCATCCGGATCGTTGATAGCCGATCTGCGCGCGGTGGTGGCACAGAACGTCGCCGGAGCAACGTACTTATCCATCTGGCTACCGGCCGCAACTCTGCCACCCGGCTCCTACTCGATCTCCGTATTGGAAGGCGACGGCCGCGAACTGAACTATGCATTTCGGCTGACTCGCGGCAAATGAAGTGTCACGTTTCCTGACATTTCACCACACCAATAGGAGGCGCATCCAGCGACAAGTCGCCAGAACGGATGCGACAAAAATCATGATTTTCGCGAAACATATTAACCGCGGGCTCGTGCGCGCGGCCTTGCTCGCACTTCTGGGATGTATCGCCGGCTACGCAAATATTGTCACCATACCGGCCGGTCTGACGCCGGGAACCCAATACCAATTGGCGTTCGTCACCGCAGACACATTCTTTGTGACCTCGACTACGATCTCCGAATACAATACCGATGTTACGAATGAAGCGCCACTGAACGCCGCCCTGGCGACATTTGATACTGCGAACAATGTCACCTGGACGGTGATTGGCTCTACCCCGACGGTCAACGCTACGGCGAATGCCCCGTCAACCGGACTTGTCTATACCTTGAATGGCGCCGGGGTAGCATCGAGCGCGAGCAGTTTGTACTCCGGGGCCCTGCTGTCTGCGATAGACATAAATCAGAACGGCAATAGTTTAAGCACACGAACTTGGACTGGCTCAACTAGTGTGGGGACGGTGTCGGGCGGCATAAACGACTTGGGTCAGACTTTCCCCGAGTTCGGAAACTCAACTTTGACGACAGGAGGGTGGATCGCCTCCGGCAATGGCGAAGAATCGGACAACAGTAATTCGCTTTACGCTCTGTCCTCGGTCATAACGGTTGCTGGGACGTCAGCGGTCCCCGAGCCCGGAATGATCGCTTTGATGACAGGTGCGGTACTTCTTCTGTTCGCAATAAGCCGGCGGCGGCGAAATTCTCCAGCCTTGCAGAATAGATAGCCTGCGCGACGCGTCCATGTTGGCCTGATTTATTGCGTCAAAACAATCCTCGCGGCGGCGCTGGTAATGCCGGCGGCCAGGCAGGTCGTTGGAAACCAGCGCTCGTCTTTAGGATTCACAGCCACCGCGGTATCGCCCAGCATGGTTTCCGGACGCGTGGTGGCCACCACTAAGTGGCGCGATCCGTCCTTCAGCGGATAGCGGATGTGCCACAGGCTGCCGTTGATGTCCTCATGCTTCACTTCGAGATCGGACAGCGCGGT
>PMOK01000195.1 GCA_003162425.1 Bryobacterales bacterium
AACGCCAGTTTCTTTCCGCGCGCCCGATTGGCCAGAAAGCCGAACTGCCGGATGCGCACAAAGCCGCTGGGCAGGATATGCAGCAGAAAACGCCGGATGAATTCCGTCGCTTCCAGCGTCAGGATCTTCGTCTGGTTGCCATCGGCATAATCCTTGTATTCAAAAGTCACGCGGCCATCTTCCATCGACAACAGCCGTCGATTGGAGATGGCAACTCGATGCGTGTAGCGCGCCAGATACTTCAAAACCTGCTCCGGTCCACCAAAAGGCGGTTTCACAAAGACCACCCATTTGATCCGCCGCGCTTGTTGACACAGGGCTTCGAACGTGGCCGGACTGGCCAACGCTGCCATCTCGCCTTGAAACTTCAGCCGGCCCGCCTGAAACGCTTTTCGGAGATAAATCAGGAATAGGTTTCTGAAGCGGCTGCTCAATACGCCCACCGGAAGGAAGAACGATTTTTTCTTGCATCCGATCCAATGCACGCCGTCTGGGCTGATGCCGCCGCCCGGAACGACGCAATGCAGGTGAGGATGCAAATGGAGGTTCTGCCCCCAGGTGTGCAGCACCGCCAGGAAACCGATGGCTGCGCCCAAACGCTTGGGATCGGCCGCAATCGTGAGCAGCGTTTCCGATGCAGCACGAAACAGGATGCCATAAATCTCGCGCGCATTCTGGAGTGCGAGCCCACCGATCTTTTGCGGCAGCGTAAATACGACGTGGAAATACGGGACCGGCAACAGTTCAGTTTCCCTTTCGGCCAGCCATTTGGCGCGCGCCAAGGCCTGGCATTTTGGGCAATGCCTGTCGCGGCATGAGTTATACGAGATGACGCGATGCCCGCACGTATCGCACTGCTCCACGTACTCCACATGGCCGCCTAGAGCGGCCGTACGGCAGTCGCGAATCGCTTCGAGAGCTTTTCGCTGATGAGGACCGAGTACGTGTCCCCATTGCGCGAAGAACTCTTTTTCGTACGTGCGGAAGACATCGGCCACTTCGAGCCGATATTCTCTCATCGTTCCGGTGGAATGTCGCTAGCACCGGGGACCAGATCGAGTGCGCCCAGCGTTTCCAGCGGGCTTCTGGTGGAACGAATGGCGCTGTCGGAGAGGTGAAGATAGCGGGCCGTAGTTTTGAGGTGCACATGACCCAGCAGGGTCTGAATCACCAGCAGGTTCACTCCTTCGTCCAGCAGATGCGTCGCAAACGCGTGGCGCAGTGAATGCGGATGAATCGGCTTGGTGACGCCGGCCTTCCGTGCCGCCTTCTGGCAAGCTCGGAAGACGCTATTGGTTCCGATGGGGCAATCCGGCTTTCTGCCTGGGAAAAGCCACTCGGTGGGACGTTTCCAGCGCCAGTACGCCGCGAGCAGGTCGCGCAGAGGCTCGGCTAATTACTTGTCTATCCTTGTGCCCTTTACCACCGCGAACCCAGATCACATGTCGCTCTCGATCGAGGTCGCACACCTTCAGATTGGCCACTTCCGATACGCGCAGTCCCGCGCCGTACATCGTGGCGAGCATCGCCCGGTGTTTGAGATTCTTCGGCGCTTCCAGCAACGCTTTGACTTCGGCCTTGCTCAGAATGACGGGCAGCTTCTTCTCGTAGCGGGGCAAAGGGATTCGGTCGATATCGATTCTCTGGTGTAGCGTGTTCTGGTAAAAGAAGCGGAGTGCGCAGACGGCCTGAATGTAAGTGGAGAGCTTGACCCGCTTTTCGTTGAGCAGGAATAACTGCCACGACCGGATCTCCTCCGGGCCGAGCTGATCGGGCGGTTTATTGAAGTGTTTGGCGAATTCGGCGACCGAACGGACATAACACGCCACGGTCGTCGGAGCGTAATTGCGAATGCGGAGATCCTCCAGCATCCGCTTTCTGAGTGCAGTCATCGGTGAAACCTCCGTCACCGATGACAACATCAAAAGTCGCCGCGATTACAACGACCCTGGGTGTCGGTCGCTCGCAGAACGAACTGCTATTCGACTAAAAAGCAAATTCGCAGACGAAATACTTCTCAAACTGCCGCTCGCGGCTTAGTTCAACGTCCTTTATGATACGTCGTGGGGGGAGGGTGTCAAGGCGGCGGTAGCAGAGTTGAATGGAACTGTAAAGAGGAGTTATGCACAGCTAGGAGGCAGTCCAGGGCCGTGGTACAGTGTTTGAAATCTATGCCATGGATATTTGGTCCAGGTTTCACCGGTCATCCTGATACAGTCCAGATGAAGGAACTGAAGCGGTTTGACGTTCATCAGCGCGTAAAAGCGTTTCAGGCTCGGACCGAAGCATTCTATCTGAAGCAAGTTGACGTGTTCCAACAGAGCCCGCCTTGGGCGCCGTTCCCGCTGGCGGTTATGACGTGCATTGGGGTCGAAATGGTCGGCTCATACAAATATGGCGACGCATTCGGAGATCGCAACGACCACTTCAAAAACCTCGTCGAGGACATGGACGCTGGGTTTGGACAGACCCATTCTGCGCCTGATGGCAAGGACCACAAACTAAGTTATTTCATCTACAAAGGATTTCGAAACTCACTCGCCCACGGCTATTACGGAGAATGGGTGTTCATCACTCATCAATCCGATCGGGTAAAGAAGTTCCGTTACTCGCCACCGAAGAAGCTGGTGGTCCTGAACGTATACTGGTTCTACCAGCGATTCAAGAAAGTATGCCTTGAGTATTTTGCGCAGTTGCTCGCCGACCGTGATCCAGGATCAGTTGCCCTCAAAACATTCAATGCGACCTTCGAGAAGAAGTTCTCACTATGGCTGAAGTGAGCAAAGGTCGATTTCGACACCTAAGCGCCGCGTGGAGCCAGTTCCACAATATCCTTTTTACGACCTATCAATGCAGGTAATAACTGAGCTTCTCAAGGGCCTCAGCAAATAAAATCCTGCCTTAGTCTTTAGATAGGCTCATACTTATCATGATGTAGGCCGGCCACCCTAGGATTCCCCCTGGCAGTACCATAAAATAGAATCCGAAAGCGAACCAATACGAGTTACCGAAAGCCCTCGCGGTGGTTGCAATCGATCTTGAGAGCAAATAGTCTAAGTAGATCAATACGCAGCCGATACCGAACCACAATATCCTCTGCCACCAGTTCAGCGGCTGTAGAGGAGAGCTTTCATACGAACCGCTTTCACTTTCGGACTGGCGTAGAAGTTTGTCTGCCAGGTCTTGGTTTTTAAGGTGGGCTCGGTATCCCGCTACCTGAGCGCGGTGCGCCGCCTTGTCGAAATACAAGGAGCCTGGCTTCTTTCCATCAAGTCCTTGCTTATACCGGCGTGTTTTGTAGTCCATATCCCCATTCTTACCGATGTGTTTTACAATCCTATATCACCAGTCTAGACTTGTGGCCCCCCCTATCTTTGCGCGGTCGAATGACCCGAACCGGGAGATTATCCTCACCCGCTCGCCTTGGACATCCCCGACTGAAGCGGTCCCGCCGAGGGCTGCTCCCTCCGGGCAACCCTGACCCGGCAGCTCGGCCCGCGTCACCCATCACCCGTTTTACGTCGAACCAAGCAAGTCGTGAAGCGTCCCGTTGCGCACGAGCTTTGCGCTTTTCTCTTCCCAAGCCATAGAATAAGTTTAGTTGCCTATAGTTCTACACCCAGCCTGCACGGAGCCTTCTCCAGACACCGTGATCTGCCGGTACCTCGATCTGTTCAAGTTCCGCGATCTTTTTGCCAGCGAAGAACTGTACCTGCGCAGGGTCGATAAGTTCAAGGAAAGCGATCCGACAGAAGGCCTCGCTTCAGATGAGTACATTCGCAAAACGCGCGGTCTTCAAAGGTTCGACATAGGCGATGAAATTACTCTCAATAACGACCAGGCCAATGCCCGGCAAAATAGCGAAGGCTACTTTATCAATTGCTGGCATATCTTCGAGAACGAGACACTGGAGATGTGGAATACATATGGAAACTGCGCATGCATCTTTTCACGGGTAGAACTTCTGCGGCCCATCATCGATTCCTTCCTTGATCCCATGTTCCTCGGCGCGGTTCGCTACAGCGAGCGACATAAGACTGGCTACAACATGATTGATTTTGTTTTTACAAAGACACGGCAGTTTCAAAGAGACAAGGAACTTCGAATCCTTCTCCAATGCTATGATCCCCTCCACCGTACCAACCGCAATATCAGCCCCCAAGGGTTTTTCAACCGCGAGCCCTTGGATGAGCTCTATCCCATCAACCCCTGGGTGCCAGAATGCAAGAGGCGTCGCATCGACCTGAAATCTGTCGTCACTGAAATTCGGCTAGCGCCGCGGCTTCCGGATGAAACAGCCGACGAGATCAGGCGATGGGTCAAGAATAAAAACTTCGATTGCCCGGTTGGGCCCTCTGACCTAACGAGTAGATTCGCCCCTACACCTGATGAATTGAAGAAATACGGGTAGAGGAACCCGAGCGGGCCTGTTGTTGGTGCCTTCTCTGCGTCATCTGAACCGAAGGAACCAATGGACGACAGCGTGGCCACCGGAGGAGCGACGACCAGATCACTTCAGCTTTTGAGAATTTGTCAGCCTGACCGAACCCCACCATTAGAAGCCGATTCTGCGCTTAGGCGGTTCCGGCTCCCTATCATCGAGAAACTTTCGGCCAGCGGGGGTTATGTCCGTTATTAGGATTTCGGCATACGGCGAGGCCATGTGTGTAACATCGATCCCTGTGACGAGTTGTTCATCGTAGAGATATTTGATGTGATGCGCGATCTCCTTCGCGTCGTGACCCTCAACCGAAATTTCAAGAGTCTTGCCAGAGCCTGCGTTTTCATCACTCTCAATCGCGATCAAGAGCTTTTGGCACAACAGGGGGTCGATACGCATATCCCTAGTATATAAGTCCGTAGCTCCAGGTTTTATTCATAACTGTTAGCATTTGGACAGATGAAGATCGGACGAAACGATCTGTGTCCGTGCGGCAGTGGCAGAAAGTTCAAGAAATGTCATCTCAATATGCCGCGACTACAAATGGCCACGCCGCTAGAGCAGGAGGTGCCAGCGATGCCCGCGCACATCCACCAGCGGATCGAAAGACACCGCCTTGAAGAACAAGCGCGGGTTGCCACGTTCGGCGAAATCAGGCCAATCATACATACGCCTAACTATAAAGGCTATCGTTTTGTGGCTGTGCGTGGCCGCGTTTACTACAGCAAGAAATGGAGGTTCTTTTTAGATTTCCTACTCGAATACGGGATGATGCGGTTTGGTCAGGAATGGCTGGAGGCTCAGAATAACGCTACCGTCGCCGATCAGCACCCACTCTACAGATGGCGGAAACAGGCATATGCATATATGCGGCTGCAAAAACCGCTACCAAACGGAGTTTTCGCTGCACTTCCGAATGGCCCTCTGGCCGCTTGCAACAATTTCTACTATGATCTTTATACCGTTGACGACAACAGTCATCTTAATGAAGACCTTCTAGATCGTCTTAGGAATCGGGATCAGTTTCAGGGTGCCCTCCATGAACTGTTCGCCGAGGCCACCTGTTTGCGCGCGGGCTTTACCATTATCAGAGAGAACGAGAAGGACCCAAACCGCAGGCATGTCGAATTTATGGCCGTCCATAAATCCACAGGTCAGCACGTCCTCGTGGAGGCAAAGAGCAGGCATCGACCCGGCGTTATGGGACGCGAAGGCACCAAGGACCCATCCCCAGATTATCGGTTCCGTCGGCTGATCAACGACGCAGTTACGAAAGACCCCAACAACCCTCTCGCGCTTTTTGTTGACACAAACCTGCCTGTAGAGCGCGCAGAACGCTTTTATGCAACGCCTTCACTGAACCCGCCGGTTCCGTCACCCGTGATGGCAGCCATCATAGACCGAGTTCGAATCGACCATGGAGACGTCGATCCGTATAACCTTCTTGTGTTTTCTAATCACCCACAGCATTACTTCGAAGATGACCGGATCGCGCCCGGCAACCGCTTCTCGGCGTTTCTTTGCAACAAGCCCCGTGTCCCTGTTGTTCATCAACAGGCTTTATCTGACCTTGTGGCAGCAGCCAACTTATATGGAAACGTACCGACGCACTTTCCTCCAGCACCCGGCGACGGAATAAACTAAAGCGTTGCGTCGTTCACGGTCGTGCCGCTACACAATCTGAACCTTCCGCTCGGCACTAACTTGCGCCGTTTCAATGGCCCCCGTGGGAGCGAATCCCACCCTCACCCACGCGGCGGGGAGCACTGGCGATAGCCACGAGGCCCGCCCTCTCCGGGCCAAGCTCCAACGAATGCCCGAACCAATTGGCGGCTTTCTCACCGCAGGCGGGACGTCCCTGGCGTGGCGTGTTCAAAAACCCGCCGGTAAAGCGAGATGATTGGCACGGGGACGCCTCCGGCTTGCCGCCGGAGTCCATACATTCCTTGGTGCCGGGCGGGGTCATGCGCTGCCAACGCCGTCACCAGAGAAAATCTAAACAATGACAAATTCCGCCACTCTTTTTTCCATTCCCCTCCAACAACTTCGCCGCCCGCCGCTGCCCAGTCGGCCAACTTCCGTGTAAGCTCGAACCGGAATGCTACTTCATCGCGGCACCCTCGGGATTCGTCGCCGCACTCGAAACATAAACACACCAGAGACACTCCCATTTCGAATGGCGCATCGTGAATTTTCGATGCGTCAAAAAGCTTCCAGCGTGTCTCCAACTACCTTGCGCTCCATTCACTTACAAACGACGCTCCTCCACACAAAACTACGAAGATGCGTCAACAAAGCGCGAAGGGCGCAGCGCGTACCAATAACGATGTCAGGACTCGCCTCGCGCCGCACTCCGTTGGCACAAGCTCCTCGAAACGTGCCGGGGATTCCTCGGCCAGCCAGGCAGAAAGGAGGATCACACCATGCGCCTCAGCTTCCGCTTGGTCCCCCCTCGTATTCGCCGTCACCATCGTCACCGTCCTGTTGGGAACCGGTCTTGGTCCGGTGGATCCGCCGCTCGGGACCGGAGCGCCTTCCAACGGCAACCAGATCACCTCCACCGCAACCATGACGATCGATGGACTCCCCGCGGACATACAGTTCGCCGGCATCGCGCCCGGATTTGTGGGACTGAATCAGATCAATGTCGTCGTCCCAGGGTTGGCCCGCACCAACGCCGCCGATCCCGTGATCCTTACCATCAACGGAGTGCCTGCTAATCCGGTGACCTTGCCCGTTGGTCCGCAATAACGAGGGGACTTAGTCATAGACATTCTTATTCCGTTGCCTCCACTTACCAATGAGTGACACGACGCGCATCGTAGCGTGAAATACACATCTAGTAAAATCCCTTGGTTGGCAACAAAAATAATCATCCGGAGCGCTGGATTGGAGTCACAATAGTAGTTAGGAGTGTCGAACTCCGGGATCGCGAGGACGAGGATCATGCTGATATTTTCTCGCCTGATAGACGCCTGGTTGGAGGAGAAGATTCTCAAGGCCATTGGCCGAGCGCCGATTCGCATCGTTCTCGAAAATGGGGAAGCCGTTGCAGTTCCAAACGTGGCTCCCGTTGCAACTGTGATCATCCGCGATCGCCGCACGCTCGCGGAGTTGTGTATCGACCCCGAAGTGGGCTTCGGCGATGCCTATGCCGATGGCCGGATTCAAGTGGAAGGCGATCTGGCGAAATTTCTGGAGGCAGTTTACGAATCCTGGCCGAATGCACCAGCCGCTCGCAGCTGGTACGCGCGTTTGACCTCGAAAAGCATGGACCTTTGGCAGGCCAATACTCTGAGTGGCTCCCGCCGGAACATTCATTGCCACTACGATCTTGGGAACGACTTCTACAAGTTGTGGCTGGATGCTCAAATGCTGTACACGTGCGCGTACTTTCCAACGCCCTCAGCCACGCTCGAAGAGGCGCAGACGGCGAAGATGGACCACGTCTGCCGCAAGCTTCGGCTGCAGCCGGGAGAGACCGTAGTGGAAGCAGGTTGCGGGTGGGGCGCTTTATCGCTCCACATGGCGCGAGAGTATGGAGTGTCAGTGAAAGCCTACAACATCTCCCACGAGCAGATTCTATTTGCCCGCGAGCGAGCCCGCCAGGAGGGACTGAACGGACAAGTGGAATTCATCGAAGACGATTACCGGAACATTTCGGGAAAATTCGATGTTTTCATGTCGGTGGGAATGCTGGAACATGTACGGGCGGATCGATACGCGGAGTTTGGAGAAATCATTCATCGCTCTATCGGCGATACGGGACGGGGGCTGCTGCATTTCATCGGCCGCAGCCAGGAGGCCAGTTTCAGCCGCTGGATTAGAAAACGGATCTTCCCGGGCGCTAATGCTCCGGCGTTGCGGCGGGCGCTTGAAATATTCGAGCCTCGGAATTATGCGGTGCTGGATATTGAGAATCTGCGCCTGCACTACGCCAAGACTCTGGAACATTGGCTGGATCGGTTCGAGAAATCGCAGCCGCAAGTCACGGCGATGTGCGACTCGCGGTTCGTGCGGGCCTGGAGGCTGTATCTGGCCGGATCGATGGCGGCGTTCCGTACCGGGTCGCTGCAACTGTTTCAGGTGGTATTCGCAGGCTCCCGCTGTCAGCCTCTCTGGTGGACGCGTGAGTCTCTTTATGCAGAGCCCGAGATCGAGATCGAGAAGATAGACGAGAAGAAGCGATGGATGCATGCAATGTCCTGATCGTCGGAGGCGGGCCGGCGGGCTCATCGTGCGCCTGGCGGCTGCGGAATGCGGGCTTGGATGTCGCGATTCTCGATAAGCAGGCCTTTCCGCGCGATAAAGTCTGCGGTGGATGGATCACGCCGGCAGTATTGGCTGAATTGGAAATTGATCCTGCCGAATACGCTGATGGCGCCCCACGGGTGTTGCAGCCGATTACAGGATTTCGGACCGGGTGCATCTCGGGACGCGCCGTCGATACCAGCTATGGCGTTCCGGTCAGCTACGGAATTCGCCGGCGCGAGTTTGACGATTACCTGTTGCGACGTTCCGGCGCGCGACTCATCGAAGGCGTTGCTTTAACCAGTCTGGAACGATCCGGTGCGGAGTGGATCGCGAACGGAAGCATCCGAGCGCAACTGGTGGTGGGCGCCGGCGGGCATTTCTGCCCGGTTGCACGTCTCACCGGCGCGAAGTCAAAGAGTGAGACAGCGGTAGTGGCGCAGGAAGCCGAGTTTGAGATGGACGAGAGGCAGCAGGCCGGATGTTCGATAGCGCGCGAGACCCCGGAGCTTTACTTCTGCGCAGATCTCAGAGGATATGGCTGGTGCTTTCGCAAGCAGAACTTCCTGAATGTAGGTCTCGGAAGAATGGATCAGCATGGGCTTTCATCGCACGTCGCAGGTTTTCTGAAATTTCTCAGGTCGGCTGGAAGATTGTCCTTTGATATTCCCCGCGCAATGCTGGGACACGCTTATCTTCTCCATGGGGCGTCGACACGGAAGGTTGTGAGCGACGGCCTGCTGTTGGCCGGGGATTCGGCGGGTCTCGCGTATTCTCAAAGCGGCGAAGGAATCCGGCCAGCGATTGAATCCGGACTCCTGGCGGCGAAGACGATTATTGCCGCGGAGGGAAATTACAGCCGGGACCGGTTGGAATGCTATCGCGCGTTGATCGCCGAACGGTGCGGTGGACCTGGAACGGATTGGGTCACCAGATTCAGCCGCCATCTTTCGCCGCGATTGATCAACTTGTTGGGTCAACGCCTGCTCGGTATTGGCTGGTTCGCGCGGGAGGTGGTTTTGAATCGCTGGTTCCTGCATGCCGGCGAGGCCGCTTTTTTAGAGAGTGTTGCCGAACCGCGACCGTAAGGGAGTTCCCATGGGCCTGCTGGCTCACCAAAGGGAATGAAGACGCTGTGTGAAAAATCGGTGGGCAGGCGAAAGCGTCCGCGTAGGACAAGCCTCCGGCTTGTCAATTGGACAAGCCGGAGGCTTGTCCTACGATACTGCGTGCGCCACGGGCGGTCCTCAGGATCAACAATTTGGACAGGCGTCTTCAAGGGAGTCGGTGCCTTCGCCGATTTTTTCACGGGTCCTGAATTCGGCCCAATCCTCTCCAGCCCTCCCCTCCGGTTGCGTGGAACATCCAGTCGGGATACAATCCCTATCGTCATCAAAAATAGGAGGGCTGCGTGCCTCGTTCCACCGAACTGCTCAAAATTCTTGCTCCCTGCGCGATCATGATCCCGATTCTTGGGTGCGGAGGATCACTACACAGCGCGGACGAGAAGTTCTACCTCATCTCTACCAACATCCAACTGCCGTACTGGAAGGCCGCCTCGGCGGGTCTGGCGAAGGGCGCCATACAGATGCACGTGAGGACCGAATTCGCAGGGCCGGACAACTTCGACCCGAAAGCCGAACTGGAAGCTTTTCGCAAGGCGGTGGCCGCCAAACCGACGGGTATCCTGATTTCGGCCGCCGATCCCGACCTGCTGAAGGCCGACATTGACCAGGCCATTGGACAAGGCATCCCGGTGATCACCATCGATTCGGATGCGCCTTCCAGCAAACGGCTGCTGTTCATTGGGACCGACAACTTCAAAGCTGGCCAGATGGGCGGCGAGCTGTTGGCGAAGCAGCTCAAGGGCAAGGGCAACGTGGTGGTGTTCAGTATGCCGCAGCAAGCCAACTTGAAGGAACGGTTGCGCGGTTATCAGGACGCGCTGGCTAACCATCCACAGATCAAGATCACAGAAGTGGTGGACATCAAAGGCGATCCACGCATCGCTTTTGACAAGACCATGGAGATCCTGAAAAACGGTGCGGCCAAGGTGGATGCATTCGCGTGCCTGGAGGCGGTTGCGTGCCCCGAGGTAGCGGATGTGCTGGAGCGCAACAAGACCGACAAAGTTGTAGTGGCCATGGACACCGACCCGCGGACGCTGGAGTGGATTCAAAAAGGCCGGATCTCGGCCACCATCGGCCAAAAGTCATACACCATGGCTTACTACGGGCTGAAGATGGTGGACGATCTCTTCCACAACAAGATCACGCCGCTGGACGCGAACTGGGCGCAGGATTCCTTCTCTCCAATCCCGATTTTTGTGGATACGGGCGCGACTTTGATTGATAAGAGCAACGTCGATTCGTTTTTGAAGGCGCGGGATTCGGCGCAGTCGCAGTAGCTGTCTGAAAGTTAATGGGACAAGTCGGAGACTTGTCCTACGAATGTGCCGAAGGGTGGTAGCGCGAGATCCTTCAGGTTGTTGGACTGGCCGGCTTTCGAAAAACTGCTGAGTATTGTGGTCCCTTGATGGCCTGCGGGCAAATCGAAGCTCACTGTTTGCGGCTTTGAAGTGAGATTGAGGGCCACCAGCACGGACTTTCCACCAGCGGTCCGAAGGAATGCAAGAACGTTTTTGTCGGACTCATTCACCAGCGCGAAATCGCCATCGCGCAGGGCAGCATTGGTTTTTCTCAGCCGAAGCAAAGCCTTGTAGTAGTTCAACAACGAATCGGGATCCGTGGTCTCGGCTGCGACGTTGCGCTCTTTGTAATTTGGCGCTGCGGGGAGCCATGTGGTCTTGGCGGTGCTGAAACCGGCGTTCGCGCTCGAATCCCATTGCATCGGCGTTCGTTCGCCGTCACGGCCTTTATCTTTGGGCCAGCCGGTCCTCCCTACGGGATCCTGCACGTCCTCTTTCCGCTTCGGGTCGTTGTTCACCATCCCGATCTCTTGGCCGTAGTAGAGCAGGGCGGCGCAGCGCGGCGTCAGCAACAGCGTGGCGAGCAGCTTCGCGATAGCGGGATTATGCGTTCCGTCGCCATAACGGCTTAACGAGCGTGGATTGTCGTGGTTGTCAAAGAAGAAGAGCGGCATGTGGCCGTTCAGCCCTGTTTCGGCCTCGCGCAGTTTTTGGCGGAAGGCGTCGGCCGAAAGTTTAGTGAAGCCGAACTGCGTGTCCATGGGCAGATGCAGCTCGTCGTCGTGTGCGCCGTACATCTTTTCCAGCTCGGCCACGTTGGGAAGATACGTTTCCCCGATCAGCACGCCGCCGGGAAATTCGTTAGTCACTTGGCGCAGCTCACGGAACACGTCGTGGCATTCCGGGAGATTGTCAGTGTACTGGCGGGTGAGAATCGGTTCTCCAAAGGCGTTCTTTCCGGACCTCGCGATAGGCTCATCACGAAACTGCGGGTCTTCGAATAGCGACGTAACCGCGTCCAGGCGGAATCCGGCCACGCCCTTCTTCATCCAAAAGCGAAGCTCGTCGTACATCGCGTTTCGAACTTCGCGGTTTCGCCAGTTCAAATCGGGCTGTTCTTTATAGAACGCGTGATAGTAGAATTGCCCACGCTCCGGCGCCAATTGCCACGCCGAGTGACCGAAGATGGATTGCCAATTGTTGGGCGGCTGGTGATCCTTCCCGTCGCGCCACATGTACCAATTCGCTTTGGCATTGCTTCGCGAAGATTTGGATTCCAGGAACCAGGGATGCTGATCGGAGGTGTGGTTCAAAACCATATCCAGGACAATCCGGATACCGCGCTTCTTGGCCTCTTCGAGCAGGCGGTCAAAATCCGCTAGTGTTCCGTATTGTGGATCGATGGCGTGGTAGTTGGAGATGTCATATCCGAAATCCACTTGCGGCGAGGGATAGAACGGCGTGATCCAGATGGCGTCCACGCCCAGGTCTTTCAGATAATCGAGATGACTGGTGATGCCGTTGAGATCGCCGATTCCGTCGCCATTGCTGTCAGCGAAACTGCGGGGATAGACTTCGTAGACAACTGCTTTCTGCCACCATTCGGCGCCAGATTCCGCTGCAACGGCGAGATGCGAACAGATGGCGCAAAGGATCAGCGCAAGGTTCAGGAATCGAGTGGGGCGCACAACTAGATTCTAGCGCCCGCCCTATCTCTTGGTAGTTGGATGGCGCCGATTGCCAATCGGCAGCAGGTTGGCAACCTGCCCCACATCACGCGGCCTGAGCAGCGGCAGGGCGCGTCACGGCGCCCACCAGATTGCGGTGCAGGATCGCCGATGCTGCTACGGCTCCTCCAAAGAGCGCTCCGGTGACGCCCAACGTCGCAACATCCTGCCCGGTAAGAAATAGATTCCGTACCGGTGTCTGCGCGCAGAGCGAGCGCAAGCGGAAACGCGCCGGCGTGGTGTTCAGCCCATAAGCTTCCCCAGCCTGGTAGTTGGCGAAATGACGCGTGGTCAAGGGAGTGGAGATTTCGGCGTGATCGACGTGACCACGCGTGGCCGGCACATGCTTTTCTAATCCCGCGAGGAGCCGCTCGGTGAAGGACTGCTTGAACTCGTCGTATCGGGCGCCGCGGTGTTTCCAACGTGTGTTCTCCCATTCCGAAAACCACTGGTAGGGAGCCACGGTAATCACTTCGATGGTGGCGTGTCCCGGATGCCTGGCCTCGAAATCCGGGTCCTTGGCCGATGGGAAAGAAATGAAGAGTACCGGAAATGGCGCCGCCGAATCGGCACGGTAGCGCGCCACGTTCGCGTCATGATCGAACGATGGGTAGGCCCAAATATTCGTGCCCGTGAAACCCAGCTCCGTGGCGCTCTGGTCGAGACCGGCATACAGGCTGAAATAGGACATGGAATGGCCAATGGCGCGAATTTCGGAGACAATCGCGGCGCATCCCGGCGTGTCCGGCGCGAGCAACTTGCCAAACGTGTTCAACGCTCCCGCATCGCTCACGATTACGGGAGAGCGGAATTCGCGCCCATCCGCCATTCGCACCCCGCTCGCGCGCCCGGAACGATCCAGAACAATTTTGTCCACTTCGGCACTGACGATGATCCTGCCGCCGGCTCGCTCAATTACGGGAGCGATGGAAGCAGCAATCTGTGATGCGCCGCCTACCGGATAGCTGGCGCCGTCGAAATAATGCGCGGCGATGATGGCGTGCACCGCGAAACTGCTCTCGGCGGGAGGAAGGCCGTAGTCGCCCCACTGCGCCGTCAGCACGCCAATCAGTTCGCGATTCGTAGTGATGCCGGCCAGCACTTCCGCCGTGGTGGAGTTGGCCCAGCGCAGAAACGGAGCCCGCATCCAGGCGCCAGCCAGCCGGGCCGCTATTCGCGGAATCGCCTTTTCGGCAAAGTACGAGTTGCTCGCTTTTACGCAGGACAAGACTGCGGCGAGATAACGATCGATGGCTGCGCCTTCGGCCGGAAACGAATGGAGCAGGCTGTCGCGAAAGCGATCCATTCCGGTGGGGAACTCATACACGCGGTCCGCGATCCGGACTTGATCGTAAACATCCGGCATAGGATGCCAAGCCAGACGGCCTTCGGTGAGATGATCGAAAGCCGCACGTACCGGCGAGGCTGGATCCTGCACCTGGCCGATGTAGTGGACACCGACATCCCATTCGTAGCCGGGCCGATGGAACGCGTGCGTGAACCCGCCGGCGGTGTAGTGCCGCTCCAGAACCAGGACCTGCTTCCCGGCATGTTTGGCGAGCAGGGCGGCGGTTGTGAGCCCGCCTATGCCGGAGCCGATGACAATCGCATCCCAGCGCTCCTGGATCGAAACCTGTTTGTACGACACGCCTGTGGGTTTATTGGGCATGGGCCACCTCCAATGTTGACATCAGCCACATTATATAACGCCGATGTTGCGCCTGTCAACATACTTTGCGATATCCTGGAAGAGATGAAGCGTGCGCGTCCCTATCATCACGGCAATCTGAAGCAGGCGCTGATCGAGGCGGCGGTGAAAGTGCTGGCTAAGATGGGGCCTCGCGCGTTCACGTTGCGGGAAGTGGCGCGACAGGCCAAGGTGTCGCACAATGCGCCCTACCGGCACTTCCGTGACAAAGACGAACTGCTGGCCGCAGTCGCGGGCGAAGGTTTTGACCAATTGGCTGAGTCAATGATTACCGCCGCGGCACCGGCCAGCAATGCACTTGACGCGTTGGAGCTGAGCGGACTGGGGTACGTGCGTTTCGCGCTTCAATGGCCAGAACACTTTTCAGCCATGTTCGATCACTCGCAAGATCTGAGTACCTATCCAGAGTACGCGGCCTTGGGCCGGCGAGCTTTTCAAGTGCTGCTGGATAACATCGTGGCGTCCCAGAAGGCAGGGCACATGCCGTCCGGAGATCCGCAGTCGCTAGCGCTAGTAGCGTGGTCGCTGGTCCACGGCATTGCCAAACTGGCTATCGCGAAGAGGTTGCCTCTTGAGTCGGCCGACGCGATACTCCGGTTCACCGAATTTGCCACGCGGGCTTTGGGTGATGGGTTGAGCAATGTAGTTCCGGTTGCGGTGGGCGCGGGACGGCCTTCAGGTAAACTGAAACGGCCATGATCCGTCTCTGTCCCCGCGCTGACCAGGGCCGTGAAAAAATCAAAACAACCGGTCGCTTACGCTCGCGGTTCGGAAAGAAACGTCTCATGTATGGACGGCGTTACCGAACCGCGACCGTGAGGGAGTCGGTGCCTGGGCCGATTTTTTCATGACCCTCACGCTTGGGGCATAATACATGGTCTGACGGCGCTGTTATCGTGAATAATCAAGAAGGGGTGCTTCCATGGATCAAACTGCATTGGTAGGTCCCGATGTTGCCGCCGGAAAAGAGTTGGTCGAAGCGCTGGGCACTGCGTTGCAGGTTGAGGCTGCCTTCTGGTGGATGGAGGACAACGAGTGGAGGCTGGTTCTCGCGACACCACTCGTTCACGAGCGAGGGCCAATCTTCGTAGACTCCCGTGTCCGTGACGTTATTGAGTCGACCGCGAAAGTTCCTCGCGAATTGTTCGACAGGGTAGAAGTGGTCTCCTCGAACTCGGGAGTGATTACTGTGTTGTATCTCGGCGGCGCAGACAAAATACCATTGGGCCGCCTTATTTTGAACCAGTCCATCAACAGCGTCTACATTGCCAGCGCGTACTTCTACGAATTCCAACCCAAGAGTCTCGCGAAGGCATCCCAACTAGCCGCTGAGTAACAACGGCCTGCATTTTTGCGCCATACTCAATCTTGTTGAGACTGGCTCTACTCCTGATCACCGCCCTGACCGCTCGGGCGCAGCAGACGCCTGCATTGCGGCCAATTCCGCGATTCGCGCTCGGCGCCGATCCGCTCACCATCACGCGCGCCGTGGAACCGTACAAGCCGTTCACTGTAGCCGGAGAACGCGGGGCAATTTTCGGCGAACAGAGTGGAACGTTCGAAGCTTGGATTTATCCCGTCAAGATTCTGAGCGGCTTCAGCATTACCGCGGAATTGGCGGACTATCCGGTGCCGATCGACGTCACCTCCCACGCTGCGGTGATTGAGATCGCGCCCGCGATGACCACTATCACTTATTCGCATGCGGCTTTCACAGTAAAGCAACACATGTTCGCTTCGCGCGACGCAGGGGCCGTAGTGCTGTTTGAGATCGACTCCGTCCGGCCTTTGCACCTGACTTTTCGATTCAAACCCGAGATGTTGCGTGCGTGGCCGGCGCCTAACTTCGGGACGCCCGGCGCCGAGTGGGTCGCGAACGGTGGATACTACGTGCTCCACACCGACAATCCCGATTTCTCGGGGGTCGTCGCAATGCCGCGCACAGAACCGGGTATTCTCGCGCCGTATCAGGAACGCCCGCGGACGTATCCAACAGAATTCAAGCTCGCCTTCGATCCGAAAACCGATTCGGAATTCTTCTTTCCGCTGATATTCGCGCTTAGCGATCAGAAATCGACGTTGGCGCGACTCACCGCGATCAACAACAGCATTGCGGAGCTGTACAGGAAAACGCGCGACCACTACGCGCACTTTTTCGATACTCGATTGAGCAGTGAAACGCCCGACCCTGAGTTCGATCGCGCCTTGCGCTGGGCAGAGATTTCGATCGATCAGGGAAAGGTGAAGTTCCACAACGAAACCGGACTGGTGGCGGGCTATTACGAATCGGCCGATTCAGCACGGCCGGGATATGGCTGGTTTTTTGGCCGCGATTCGTTGTGGACCTCGTATGCCATCAATAGCTACGGCGATTTTGAGTTAACCAGGACAGCGCTTGAATTTCTGATACGGCGGCAGCGCGCAGACGGAAAAATGATGCATGAATTTGCGCAGAGCGCCGATCTGGTGGATTGGAAATCCACGCCATATTTCTACGCGTCCGCCGATTCAACGCCGCTGTTCGTGATGGCCATGGAGGATTATGTCGCAGCCAGCGGCGATGTGGCGTTTCTGCGCAATCACTGGGATGCGGTGCGGCGTGCCTATGCGTTCACGCGTGCGCACGATTCCGACGGCGACGGCATTTATGAGAACACCGAAGGGACCGGCTGGGTGGAGAGCTGGCCGCCCGATATGCCGCATCAGGAGATTTATCTGGCTGCGCTCGATCAACAATCCGCCGATGCGATGTCGCGCCTGGCAGCGCTGATGAATGACAGCACGACGGCAGCCGACGCGCGTAAGAAAGCAGAGGAGATTCGCATCAAGCTTGACTCCGAGTATTACGACTCAGCCGGCCAGTTCTACGCGTTCAGCCGCAACGCAGATGGGAGCCTGGATCGCACGGCTACCATCTATCCATCGGTAGCGTGGTGGACGGGGCGGCTCAGTCTGCCGCGCGCGGATGCAATGCTCGGCCGTTGGGCGTCGCCCGAATTCTCCACCGATTGGGGCACGCGCGACATCAGCGAACGTACGCCGTTCTACGACCCCATCAGTTATCACCAAGGCTCCATCTGGCCTTTGTTCACAGGATGGGTTTCGCTGGCCGAGTATCGTGCCGGACGAACACTGGCAGGTTACGCGCACCTGATGCAGAACGCCGGTCTGACGTGGGCGCAGGATCTGGGCTCGGTGACGGAATTGCTGTCGGGCGATTTGTACCAGCCGCTGGGCCGCAGCAGCAGCCATCAAATTTGGTCATCCGCAATGGTTGTTACGCCGGCGTTGCGAGGGCTGTTCGGCCTGGATTGGGACGCATTGCACCACACCCTGCGCCTGGCGCCAAACCTGCCTGCTGGATGGGACAGCGCGCAGCTTCACAACGTGCCGCTCGGGAATTCGCGTATCGAGCTTCAATTCACGAAGCAGAAAGACCGCTTGCTGGTGCGTGCGCGAACCGCAACGCCGGAAAGTTTCTGCCTGGTACCGCAAACGGCGCCGCGTGACCAACCGTGCCATGATCCGGCCGCAGCGGTGCATGAGCTGGTGCTGCCGCTTCCGGCCGTGGAGCTGGGCATTCCGAGCGAATTACCTTTGCCCGGCGCGCGCACGGCGCAATTGAAAGTGATCGGCGAGCGGCGAGCGGCCAATCGGTACGAAGTGGTGTTGGAAGCGCCGGGCGGCACGGAATACGATCTTCCTGTGCGAATCAACCAGCCCAATATGCAGTCGAAGGGCGCTGAGCTGGCCGGGTCCAAAGTACGGATTCGTTTTCCAGTTGGACAGGGCTATCAGCAAGCGACGGTGATCTTCTCATGGTGACCTTACCCCGATTCCGGAGACTTATTTACGCGCTGTTGGTGACGGGGCTGTGCTTTCAACACGCGAGATCTCAGGCACAACCGCAGCAGCGGCCACAGCCGCAGCCGCAGCACGACCCGATTCTGATTTACATCAAGAAAACCTGGGCGCTGCTCACCAGGTCGAATCACGTGCTGGCGACGGCGGCGGTGGATCCCAAGTTTCACGCCGATCCGGATGGGCGCTGGCCGATCTATGTTTCCCGAAGCGAGGATATTCGACGAATTGCGAAGCAGCTCCACCAGGAACTTGCTCCAGCGGCTTTCGCCAAGATCGAACTCCGTGTGCTGCCGGACGATCCATCCAAGCTGGACGAGCAGGGTCTGCTGTATCTGCCCAACCCGTACGTGGTGCCGGGCGGACGCTTCAACGAGATGTACGGCTGGGACAGTTACTTCATCCAAATCGGGCTGCTACACGATGGCGAGACAGAACTGGCCAAAGACATGGCCGACAACTTCCTTTATGAAATTCGCGAGTACGGCAAGATCCTGAACGCGAACCGAACGTATTATCTAACTCGCTCACAGCCTCCCTTTCTCACCGAAATGCTGCTCGGCGTTTATGCAAAAACGAAGGATCGGAAATGGCTGGAGGATTCGGTGCCGGCGATCGACAAATATTACAAGTTTTGGACCACGGAGCCGCACTTCACGCCGTCGAGCGGGCTTTCCCGCTACTACGATCTTGGAGAAGGGCCCGCACCCGAGGTGCTTTCCGCCGAAAAGGACGCACAGGGCCGCACGCATTACGAGCTGATCAAAGAGTATTACCGCACGCACAAGGTTACGGATTACGATGTGGGCGAATATTTTGATGCAAAGCGGGATATTCTAACGACGCTGTTCTACAAAGGGGATCGATCCATGCGCGAATCCGGATTCGATCCATCGGACCGGTTCGGCAAGTTCAACGTCGACATCATCCACTACAATCCAGTCTGCCTGAATTCACTGCTCTATCTGATGGAGTCCCAAACAGCCGAAATTCTCCGCCTTCTGGACCGTCCGGCGGACGCCGCCATCTGGGATCAACGCGCCCAGGAACGCGCCGGCCGTATCAACCAACTGATGTGGGACGAGCAAGCCGGGCTTTATTTCGATTACGAATTCGTTCACCATCACCTGCGCCACTATCCGTTTCTCACGACGTTTTATCCATTGTGGGCAGGCATCGCGACTAAAGATCAGGCGGCGGCGGTGGTGAAGAATCTCGCGATGTTCGAGCGCCCTGGTGGATTCGAAACCAGCATCAATGCCAGCGGCAATCAATGGGATTCGCCTTTCGGCTGGGCACCAATCGAGATGATCGCGGTTGAGGGTCTGCGCCGCTACGGATACAACGCCGAGGCGAATCGCATTTCGCGCGAATGGCTATCGTTGGTGCTGGAGCAGTACCAGCAGAGCGGGATCATCGTGGAGAAATACGACGTGGTGCGGCGCACTTCGCGGGTCAGCGGCGAGATCCACTTCGGGTATTCCTCAAACGAAGCCGGCTTCGGATGGACCAACGGCGTGTTCACCAGGCTGCTGGATCAAATGCCGCCGGAGGAACAGAAGCAGTTGCTGGGGAACTGAGCCGTACGCTTGGTTGCTGCACCGACTCCCTCACGGTCGCGGTTCGGTAACGCAAGTCACTGCTTACCAGGCATTGCCGCCCCGCACGAGTTCCGGTATGGTTCTCACCAACAGTTGAAGATAAACGCGAGTGGATAGGTCGCGTACCAGTTGGAGATCGAACGCGGCTCGCTCCGCATAGGAAAGCCGGCTTCTTCCGCGCGTCTGCCAATAGCCGGTAAGCCCGGGCTTCAGAGTCAGGATCAGGCCGGCTCGATCGCCATAATGTTGTATGAGCTCGCCCCGAGTGAGTGGGCGAGGACCCACCAGCGACATTTGCCCTCGGGTTACGTGAAAGAACTGAGGCAGCTCATCGATGGAATGCTGGCGGCAGAAGCGTGCGAAGCGGCTGGTAATGCGTGGGTCGCTTCGTGGCTTTGTGCTTAGCGGCGGATCACACTCGATGAGCTGCACCCAGCCTTTTTCTCCCGCGGAAGCGGCCTGGCGGCGCGGCCACATGGTTCTCAATTTCCACACCCAGAAGGGTCGCCCGTTTTTACCAACTCGCAGGTGAGCGATGAAGGGCGAGCGGCGGGAGAGAATGCGAATGACGATTGCCGCTGGGATGATCAACAGTAGAGATGCGGCAAACAACGCAGCGCCGATGCTTCGGTCGAGCGCGTCAAGGACCTCGCTGTGGGGCGGGCGCCCTCGTCCGCGCCGGACCCCTTGGTCNNGGACCCCCTGGTCCGGCTCTGCCATCACTCCAGAAGCAGAGGCCGGCGAGGGCGTCGACCGCGGACCAGGGGGTCCGCCCTGGGGTCCGCCCCACGTGGCAGTTGCAGTGAACCCTTGAGAATTAGATGGAGTGCAAATAAGCAAGCAAGTTGTCCTTTTCTTCTTCCGATAACGTATTCGCAAAGGACGGCATTCCTCCACCACCGGAATTGATGACGGCCAAAACGTTTTCATCAGACACGGACTTGCCGTTCTTCAACTTCTTGTGCAGGAACAATCCCTTGAGCGAGGGGCCGACTTTCGTTTCGGCGGTATCGGCATTGTGGCAAACAGCGCATTGATCGAACACCTTCTTGCCCTGTTCCATGTCGCCCTTGTTACGAGCTGCAGCTGTGAGCGCTAACAGCGCCACCGTCGCGGCTAAGGAAATAGATATTTTTCGCATCTTGAAACTCATCTGCCAATGAGACGCAATGGGGGACGGGTACGCGTGTGAACATGCTGTAAAAGAATTGCGAAGTGCGGTGGAGTTGTTTACGTTCGCGTGCTTCAGGATCAGGCCACTGCAGGAACCTTGGCCGGCGATCGGTATTGGCCCACTGCCGGCTGGTGCCCGGCTGCTATTGGCTCCACGGCGGGGTGATGCCGTTCATGCGGGCGTAGGCGATGGCTTGGCCCAGGTGCTCGGCAATGTGAACATCCATGTTCACGAAAATGCCGCGGCGCGTGGTGGGCGTACCGAAGAAGTCCGCACTTTGCGCCAGGGTTCCGGGCCGGGCGCTCTCCAGCGACTTGCGGACCGTGGCGAAGCTCTCGGTCAGCATGTCGATGATGCGCGCCTTGGGGAAGGTTTGTTTTTCCAATTTGGATTGTTCGCCGAATGCGGCTTTCAATTCATCGGCGGAAGGCGCGGAGGCAAGCTTCATCAGCAGTTGATTGGCCGAGACGATGTGCACGAAAACTTCGCCGAAGGAACGCACGCCGGGCGCGGGACGCCACGAATACTTGT
This sequence comes from Bryobacterales bacterium, assembly GCA_003162425.1. Lineage (GTDB taxonomy): Bacteria > Acidobacteriota > Terriglobia > Bryobacterales > Bryobacteraceae > Palsa-89. The sequence continues at coordinate 21,723 of PMOK01000195.1, forward strand.
CTTCCGATACGGCTTTGGCCAGCGCAATCACCTTGGACTCGGAATCGGAGAAGGACAGTAGGATGTCGGCGGCAGGTGAAGCAGGGGGCACGTCGGTGACGGCCAGCAACTCGACATCGAAAATCAATTCGGACTTGGGCGGGATGGAGCCTTGCCCAATCTCGCCATACGCCAGTTGATACGGGATAAACAAGCGCCGCTTGCCCCCTACCTTCATGCCTTCAAAACCCACCTCCCAGCCAGAGATCACCAGGCGCCGGCCTTGCACGAATTTGAGCGGCTCCTTGCGATCCACCGACGAATCGAACTTGGTTCCATTGCGCAGCCAGCCGGTGTAGTGGACGGTATACTGCTTACCAGGCGCGGCCGGGGCACCCGCGCCAACGACGACATCGATGTAGTGCATGGTCACGTTTTCGACCACGGGTCCGGTTACTTCCGGGACGCCGGCGGGCATCTTGGGATCGAACTGGGCGAGCGCGGTGCGTGCGAGGAAGAGAGTGGCGATGAGGACAGCTTGGTGCCTACGAGAATGCATGACACATTATAGGGGCTGGGGGCTAGGGACTGGGGGCTGCGCTTCGCGCTGTCGCTACGCTTTTTCGCACTCGCCTCGGCGGAGGTATGCGTCGTCTTTGGTTAGCCAGTCGGTGCGGATTGGGGAGAAGATATCCAGATCGAGCGTGTCTTCGAGGGCGACGGCGCGATGCGGGACGTTGGAAGGGATGTGCAATACTTCGCCCTGCCGCACGATCACTTCCCTGCCCTCCAGCTCGAACTTGAGCGCACCCTCCAGGATGTAAGTGATCTGCTCGCTCTCGTGGTGATGCTCGGGGACCACGGCGTCCTTTTTGAGGAAGACCTGCGCCACCATGGCCTTCTGGCCGCTGATCACTTTTCGCGAGATCACTTCGCTCATCACTTCGAGTGGGACGGTGTCCCAGGTGTAGTGTTTCATTCGGCACCATTGTACTCGGCGCTTGGCGCTTCGCGCGACTGGGAGCTAGCGACGCCCTGCCTGCGACTAGAAATTGCTGGGAACATAGGTAGACTCGGGCTTGGAAGGCGGCCCTTGTGGATGTGTCACGATTGTACTCAGGGTGCCGATAAGTCTGGTAATGACAAAGATTCGTTCTTGGTTCTATGAACCACTTTCTCAATCCGGATCCTCTGGTCACAGGTCCCTTGCGCAACGGTTCGCGATCCCACATGATTTCCCTCCCAACCTGAGTGTTCGAGAGGCTATGATCCGGGTCGCCGCTGCCTTGGCCCGAATCCTGCTGGGTTCTTCGTTGTTCGCGCTCTGGGGTGTATTTAGCGTTCGAACCTGGGATGCGATTCCGAGCCATTGGTTGCGGGCGGCCGCAATCCTACCTTTAGTACTCCTCTTCCTGTTGCCGTTCACGGCTTTGATGGCGGGAATTTCCGCGATGGTTCGCGCGATCTCGCCAAAAAAGTAGCCGGAACGTAATACGTTCGTAACATCCATCAGGTAGTCTGGTGACTTCGTTTTCTACAGGAGCGTGGATGGAACTATTTGGGGAGACCCTCTCAACCGGCAGCGCCATCTTTCTGTTGCTGGCACTCGGCCTGGCGCTGAGTTTCGAGTTTGTCAACGGATTTCACGACACTGCGAACGCTGTCGCGACTGTTATCTACACCCACAGTCTCAAGCCGATGGTGGCGGTGGTGTGGTCCGGCTGCTGGAACCTCATCGGTGTCTTAACTTCGAGCGGCGCGGTAGCGTTTGGTGTGCTTGCATTGCTTCCCGTCGAATTGGTGCTCAACGTCGGATCGGGCGCCGGTTTCGCAATGGTGTTTGCGCTTCTGATCGCGGCCATTATTTGGAATCTGGGTACCTGGTACTTGGGGCTGCCGGCTTCGAGCTCGCACGCACTCATCGGCTCCATCATGGGAGTGGGTCTGGCAAATTCGATGTTGTCGAAGGGGCACGAGTTCGGGGAAGGCGTGAATTGGGTCAAGGCGAAAGAGGTCGGGCTGTCCTTATTGGTTTCTCCGCTGGTCGGCTTTGTTTGTGCGGCGGCGCTGCTGCTGCTCATGAAATTCCTGATCAGGAACAAGGAACTCTATCAGTCGCCCGAAAATGACAAAGCGCCGCCGCTGTGGATTCGCAGTTTGCTGGTGCTCACCTGCACCGGCGTTAGCTTTGGGCACGGATCCAACGATGGGCAAAAGGGCATGGGGTTGATCATGCTGATCCTGATTGGAATCCTGCCCGCCACCTACGCCGTGGATCAAAGCATCAGCCAGGCGTCGATACAGGCGCTGGCCGCGGATGCGCAGGCGATCTCCTTCGAAATGGACCGGCACGCGGCTGGAGTAGCGATGGCCGGATTGCAAGCCGCATCCGACGATCTGTCAGCCTATTTGAAAACAACGGGGAAGTTGGAGGACCGAACCTACGGGGCTATTGGAACGAAATGCAGGGAAATCTCCGATACCCTGAGCGGCAAGACCAGCCTCTCGGAACTGACCAAACCGCAGCGCTCGCTCTTGCGGAGCGATTTGTACCTGACATCGGAGGCGCTTGGGAAATTGTTGAAAGCCCATAAACTCGAGGACCCGGACGAGCAGAAGTCGGCCGCTTCGCTGAAGACCCACATGGACAAGCTGACCAAGTTCATTCCAGTGTGGGTGAAGGTAGCGGTGGCTATAGCGCTGGGTCTGGGGACCATGATCGGTTGGAAACGCATTGTGGTCACGGTGGGCGAAAAGATCGGCAAAACTCATCTGACCTACGCGCAAGGGGCCTCGGCGGAACTGGTGGCAGCGGCGACGATTCTAGCCGCAGACAAATTCGGCTTACCCGTAAGCACCACTCACGTTTTGTCGTCCGGCGTAGCGGGGACAATGGCGGCGAACCATTCGGGCTTGCAGATGGAGACGCTTCGAAATCTCCTGCTGGCCTGGGTTTTGACGTTGCCTGTTACGGTGCTGCTGGGTGCGGGGATTTTTGCGTTCGTGTTGAACGTCTTGATTCGGCTTGGCGTTAAGTAGCACGGGCGTTTCAACGGATAGTCCAGACTAGAGGGATGGAGATCCGGCCTCTGTGCGAGAAAGACGCCGCCGCATATTGGAACCTGAGACTCGAGTCTCTTCAAAATGAGCCGCTCGCCTTCGGAAAGGCGGCCGAAGAGCACCAGGCAACCAAGGTGGAAACCACTGCGATCCGCTTTCGGGGCATGTCCGCGGATAATTTCACGTTGGGAGCCTTCGAGGGAGACGAGCTCATCGGGATAGCTACGTTCATCCGCGAAACAGGTTTAAAAGAGCGGCACAAAGGACGCATTTTCGGCGTGTACGTCACCGCTTCCTGGCGAGGCAAAGGCGTCGGCAACGCATTGATCGCCGCTGTTTTGAAAAGGGCGAAGGAGGACCCTTCACTCGAGCAGATTTTGCTGGCAGTGGCGTCGGGGCAGAAAGCCGCCATCCAGCTTTATCGGAAATTTGGCTTCAAAGTGTACGGGACTGAACCGAAAGCATTGAAGGTGACATCCGAATACATCGACCAGGAGCATATGGTGTTGATGCTGCGTTAATCCGGCGCCCACGTCGAGTGAACGTCCGGCTGGCGTCCCGCCCACACCGTCCAGGCCGCGATAAGAACCAACATCAATCCAATGATGATCCACATGATCGTGGTCATCGGCGTAGACTTCTTTTGCGGTCGACCCAGACGTTTTGGTTCGTCTTCGCTCATGCGCGCGGCGATATAAGAGATTTTACCCAAGTTCAGACCAGCCGATCAAGAGAGGATCGCGCTGAGCGACAATGGCGGAATGACCCTTCGCCGTTCCGCGCGCGTGTTGTTCGTCGTGGTAATTCTGCTGGTCCTGCTGATTCCGGTGAAGATTGTTGTCGTTCATCTGGCGTGCAATGGCGTAACTTCAGCGCCCGTTGAGCGGCTATGGACGTCGGCCGCTCCGGGAGCGTTGGGGACCACCGATGCCGATCAGCCGTCCGTCGCTGTGTTTCTGCCAGCCCGGTGGCACACCACAAAAGCAGGGATGGTGATCTGTCCCGGGGGCGCTTATAAGCTTCTGACGTCTTCCTATGAGGGAGCGGACATTGCACGTTGGTTGAACTCATTCGGCGTCGCCGCATTCGTGCTGAAGTACCGCGTCTCACCACGCTATCATCACCCGGCTCCCTTCCTGGATGCCACACGGGCAATTCGCTACGTGCGCTATCACGCGGCGCGCTTTGGACTGCTCCCGGACCGCATCGGCATCATCGGGTTCTCAGCGGGCGGACATCTCGCCTCCACCGTTATCACCCACTTCGACTCCGGCAATCCGGCAGCAGCGAATCCCGTGGATCGCATGTCGGCGCGACCAGACTTCGCCGTGCTCGGCTATCCGATTATCTCGTTCGAGAGTCCGTGGACGCACCCGGAATCCGTCCACAATCTGCTGGGCTCGAATCCGGATGAGGCGCTGGTCCGGGAACTGTCGAACAACCTCGAAGTGACAGATAGAACCCCGCCAACGTTTCTGTTCCACACCGCGGCGGATGCCGCAGTCCCGGCCCAGAACAGCGTTCTGTTTTACTCAGCGCTGCGCAGCCACGGCGTGGAGTCCGAGCTGCATATTTTTGAATACGGCATTCACGGCGCTGGATTGGCGAATGGACACGGGTACGCGCCGCGAGTTCCCGCTCTTCTGACCTGGTCCGCGCTAGCCGAGGATTGGATTAGCGCGCGTTGGCCGAACCAACGAACGTGGTCCTATTCGATGCTATTTCGGATTTGATTTAGAATCAGAGGCCGCTTGAATGTGAGAGGCTCACGGCCACGCAACCACGCCACGATAGAGAGTACGGCGATTCCCGATGCGGAGATCGCCAGTTGCATTGGAATTCCTCCGTGGGTGGCTGTGAGAATCAAGTCTCCGGCAGTATCCAAAACCAAACTTGACGCAAGGACGAGAAGCGCTCCTCGTCCGCACGCGATGGCCCAACCCGCCGCGGGAGACTCAAGCCAGCGGCGATGTCTGGACGTAAAAGCGTAGACCAGAATCGCGAGAGCCAGAAAGTGCACCACGCGATACGCTGCAAGGTCCGGTTTTTCCGGATCGAAGATGAGAGTCGCCAGGAGCCTCGGGTTAGTCCGCTGCCGAGTCCAGGGGAAGAATGTGAGGCTCTTCAGGGCGAAGGATGCCGCTACTACTAACGCAGCCGAGCCCAGCGCCCAAGGCTTTCGCACGATGGGCGCCAGCCGGTTTGAATAGCAACGAACCGCCGCACCCAGCACGAACAAAAATTGCCAGGCCAGCGGGTTGAAATACCAATGCCAATTCAATCCGACGGAATGGAATGGCGGAAACTGGATGAGAGCCCATAGTCCAAAGGACAGACCGAGCGTGAGCTTAGGTGCACGTTTCAGCCCCAAGACCACCAGCGGCAACACCGGAGAAACCATGATGTAGAGCAACAACAGCCTGAAAAAGCTGGGCGCGTATAGTAGCGTCAGTCCCTGAACCAGGTAGTGAGCCGGATCGCTCATCCAAAAGTACATGCTCGGGTCGTGAAAACGCACACCGCGCTCCGCGAAAGCGCCCAACAGGGCGATCGAGATCGACAGGGCTGCGATTTGCGCGAAGTAGAGACGTGCCATCCGGCGGCCCAACTGCTTGAACACAACCAGAGCGTTTCCCTGCGAGAGCACTTTCTCCCACGATCCCACGCTCATGAATCCGGAGAGAAAAACAAACACTTCCGCGAAATCGCTTAAGCCGAACTGCCGCAGCGTCATATGCGACAGAATGTTGGGGTCCAGGTGATCCAGAAAGATCATCCACAATCCGAACCCACGGAAAAAATCGATGGCGGCATCTCGCTTCCACTGCCGCGGCGGAAGAGGAGAGATCACCCGTTGTTCCGGCGCTTCAGGGGCTGCCGGAAAAGACGCGTTGTGGAGACTCATGGTGTTGCCCTGCGATAGACGCGGTAATCGCCCCGCGTGAGTACCAACTCACATTCCTGGTCCAACGTGCGATGCAGGTAATTGTAAAGAACTGGATCATGCGAACGGGCGCCCTCGAACCAACGCCGATACCAACCCGAGGTGACGATAAACCGTGGCCGCAAGCCAGTGGCGTAGCCAAGGCGAACATCGTCTCGAATAGCATCGTCAAATCCAAGTTCATAACCCAGTTCCGCGCCGCTGATGATCCGATCTCCGGGTTGTCTCGCGGCGCGCAGGTATTTGGCTACATACCCCAACTCGTTCTGGGACTGATTCTGGTGAATGACGGACAGGACGTTCCTGATCTGCGAAAGCGTGAGCGCGAGAATAGCGCCGATTAACAGAACCCTCGCCCTGCGGTGGTTGATCCACAGCCACCCGCCGGTGGTGGCCGCGAGAGCGCTCAGGAAGGGGAGCGAGTAGACCAAATAGTGCTGGAACTTCATGCCTTCCAGAAAGGCCATCATGAGAAACATGCCGAAAGCCGCGAGGAGCAGCGCACGTACTCCCGGTTGGGCGCGCAAGCTCGGGATCAACAACACGGCGGCGGCAGCCGAGCAGGAGATCAATAGCCAAAGAGCATTCAGGACACCCACGCGCGTTCGGAGCTCATCAAAGCCGAATGTCTTCAGGTAGCGGAGCCGCACTTCATCGAGGATGGCGCGCCCCGGCGATCCAAGACCGTTCAAACGGCCGCGGTCTGTGTATTCGCCCGCAAAGCCGGATGCATTGCCGAAAAATTGTGACCGGAAGTCGGCGGGTGCCTGTGCGATATATACGCCCCATAGGGCCGCGGCAATCAGGTAAGGAAGTGCGGCGATCAGCAGGTCGGAAGGGCGCATGCGCCAGCCCGTTAGCGAAAGGCTGATCAGCACTAGCGCCGCGGCGAAAAGTACTCCGCACGGATGCGTGAAGATGGCGGCAGCGGCCAGCGAATGGCCTACCAGCACGGCCAATCGAGGGACTGCGATGCGCAGCTTGAGCCAGGCAGCAATGGCAGCCGAACCAAGCGCTGCGCACATCATGTCCATGCGGCCGTTGGCTGCTCCGGCCAGGAAGTTGGTCTCGAACCCGATGATCAGCCACACCGCGAAAGCGGCGGCGCGAAGGCCTGTCAGTTCGAGGACAATGCGATACCAGGAGACCAGCAGGACGGCCGCAAAAAGCACGGATAGCAGGCGCTGGCGCAACAGGCTAAAACCCAGCAGCTTGTACCAGGCGGCCTGGACCAACAAGTGGAGCGGCATGAGCCAGTACGTGTGCCGGTCCAAACCTTGGAGCCAGGTGTTCCTGAATTCCAGCACTGTGGTGCCCATGATGCCACGCTGGGCCAGGTTCAGGGCCGGGATGGCAGTCCACGCCTCATTCGACCAGGGCGCGCGCGTAACGGCCAGACCGATAGCCAAGGCAATCCACACTGCTGCAATCGACGCTCCCAACAATAGAGCGGCGCTCACCTTATTGCCGGGCGGCGAGGCATTGATCGCGGGATTGGCCTCAGTCATATTCGCTCCGGGGGCCATAGATGATCACCTATGCGGTACTGTTGCCGTACTAAGGGATTATGCCAAAGTTCCTCGGCCGTCGGTGTTACAATCACCGTCGATGGAACCGCCTCTACCGCCCGTGGCCCCCGCTCGGGACCTCCCTTCGCGGTGGAAAGGAGTCGAGCGCTGGATGGCCGATGCGCGGGTTTCCGTTCCGCTTCTGTATGCCATTTTCTTCGCCGCAGCAATAACCCTCGTTCTCGCCGCCACGAGTCAGGGGCTGCTCACGAAGGAAGAAGCTTCGAGTGCCTTCGTGAATCCCACATTTCTCCAGTTCCACCTTCAACACCATGTTTTCGGCACGAACTTTTATGGATACGTGTACTTCTGGTTGGCCAACCACATCGTCGAAGGGCTTTTCTATGGCCGATTTGCGAAAGCCGCAGTCATGGCTTTACTGCCCTGTTTCATTTATCTCTACCTGCGCAAGGGCTTTCAGTTCGGCGGCCTCCCGGCGTTCGCCGCGGCGTTGGGCGTCAGCGTACTGCCGGGCATCATCTGCTTTTCCTGGCTGGGCGTGGACATGGGTATTGAAACGCCGATAGGATGGTGCGCGCTGTGGCTCGCTCTGTTCGATTCCCCGGCGGCAATCGTCGCCAGCAGTTTCTTTGCCGCGCTCTCAGCCGAATGTTACGGTGCCGGCGTTGTCTTTCTGATTGCGGTCGCGGCGTCGCATTGCTTTCGTTTCCACCGTTCGCGCCGGATGGCTCTGGCAGCGGGTTTCGGCCTCATGCTGGCAGTGCTTCTATTTCCCGTGTTTTGGTGGACCAACGTGCAGACCCTCCTGACCGGTGGAGCGGGAGATCCCACCATTCATGGTTCGCGTGAACGCCTGGTATCCTTGGGAACCGAGCTGTTTCTGCGGGGAGACAGTTACTACTTTTTCAGCAATGGAGCTCCTGCGCTGGGTGCGGCGATCATCGGGTTGCTTGCGATCGCTGGGTTAATCGCGGTGATTGTCCGTGATGCGCGACGCGCCTGGCCGCTGATTCTAATCTGCGTGACGTCGATCGGTATCTACGCCGCCGCCGGGAATGTCATCGGGGTTCGGCGAGTCATTCCCCTGGTAGTCTCTCTCGCGGTATTCGCCTGCCTGCTGCTGCGCTCGCTGGCCGCAAGCTCTGTGCTTTTCGTCCGCGCCGCGGCGTACATTTCGATGGCGGTATGGATCACCGTTGCCGCGAACGATTTCCTTGCCGTGCGCCAGGGCCTGGCCTCCGCACGCATTCAGCTTCCCCAGGACTTCGAATTTCGTGTTCCGCCGGGCCAGACCATGGCCAGTACGATATCGGGACTGCTGGACGGCTCATTCCGCATGCCGGCCGACTTCGCGGGCTACGAACCGGACCGCACGCTGTCCATCCTGTATGTCCTGGGCAAATCAGCGCCACGTTATTCTCCGCACGAGCTCATCCTACGATGCGACGCACATGGCTGGTCAATTCCAAGTAACGCCCCTCGATTCGTGCGAATCCGAAGACACTTCTCGAAGCCCACTCCGCCGTAGGTTTAACGAAACTTCGGCTAATGGTGGGGCGGACCCCCTGGTCCGCGCGGGTCCCCCTGGACCCGCTACCTCATGCATCGGCAAATACCAGCAACAGGCCGACGTGGGCGTCGGCCGCGGACNNGGGAGTCGGTGCCTGCGCCGATTTTTCTCGCGAAGTCTGAGGCTGAGAGAATCGGTTTAGCCACGGGCTGCTAGCGCGCAGCCCTCTGGCCTAAAAACCAGGCCTGGCTGTCCTGTCCGCCATTGCGGGATTTATGTTTGTAGGAGCCATCCTTGTGCATGCGGCGCGCGTTTCTATTGTCGTGCAGATACGCGTGCAGAATCTCGTCTTTCAAACGCTGGACCAACTGAGGACGCTCGACGGGGAATATTACTTCGACGCGGCGATTGAGATTGCGCGGCATCAAATCCGCGCTGCCCAAATAGCATTCTTCAGCGCCGTTGTTGCCGAAATAATAAATCCGGCTGTGCTCCAGAAAACGGCCGACAATGCTCGACACGTGGATGTTATCGCTCACGCCGGGAACATTCGGGCGCAGGCAGCACGCACCTCGCACGATCAGGTCCGTGGCTACTCCCGCCTGCGAAGCCTGGTAGAGCAAACGAATAATGGGACCGTCCTCGAGCGCGTTCGTCTTGAAAATCAACCGGCCCTGTCCACCATTGCGCTGAACATCGATTTCGCGCTGGATCAACTCCTCCAAGCGCTGGCGAAGGTTTAGCGGGGCCACCAGCAACTTCCGGAAACTCTTCTTGTGGGAATACCCGGTCAGATAGTTGAACAGGTCGGTGGCATCCGCGCCGATTTGATCGTCGCTGGTGAAAAATCCCAGATCCGTGTAGAGCCGCGCAGTGACGGGATTGTAATTTCCCGTTGCCAGATGACAATAGCGGCGGATCACATCGCCTTCCCTGCGGAGCACCAGCGCCACTTTCGAATGCACCTTCAAGCCCATTAATCCATAGACAACATGGACGCCCTCGCGCTCCAATGCTCGGGCCCATTCGATGTTGCTCTCCTCATCGAAGCGCGCTTTCAATTCCACCAGCACCGCTACCTGTTTCCCGTGCTCCACGGCTTCCAATAGCGCTTCCACGATGGGCGAGTTGCGCCCCAACCGGTACAAGGTCATCTTGATGGCGACAACATCGGGATCCTTGGCGGCCTTGCGCAGAAACTCGATCACCGGCTGGAACGAATCATAAGGGTGGTGCAAGAGCTGGCTCTCTTGCCGGATCAGTCCAAAGACATCGTCCTCCTTGGCGCTAAAACCGGCTGGAGTAACGGGCAAGAACGGTTTGTCCTTGAGATCCGGGCGATCCAGCGCAGCCAAGGTCCGCAGGCGGCTGAGATCTAGCGGACCATCCACGCGGTAAATGCTGGCTGCTTCCACTTCCAGGTTGCTCACCAGTATCTCCACCATAGAGTCCGGCATTTGGGCATCCACCTGAAGGCGGACGGCGTCGCGGAATCGCCGTTGCCACACTGCCTCCTCGATGCTTTCCAGCAGATCGTCCGTCTCCAGTTCCTTGATGGCGAAATCGGCATCGCGGGTTACGCGGAAAACATGCGCCCCGACAATATCGAGTCCTGGAAACAGGTGCTGCAAGTTGGCCATCACCAATTGCTCGATGGGAACAAAAGCACACCGCCCCGGCGCACTTTCGCCGGCCAGATTGACGGGCAGGAATTGCGGAAGCGAGTCCGGAATCTTTACGCGTGCGAAGTGCTCCGGCCCGCCCGGATCGCGAACCACGACGGCCACATTGAAACTGAGATTCGAGATGTGCGGAAACGGCCGGCCTTGATCGAAGGCGAGCGGTGTGAGCACCGGGAAAACTTTGTCCAGAAACAGACCATCCAGCTGCCTTCGCTGCTCTTCGTCCACTTCGGAAAGATCCAGCATCCGGATATGCGCCGCCGCCAGCTCAGGCGCCAGCTCTTCGCGGTAGAACGCGTACGCTTCGTCCATCAGAAGGTTCACTTCCATCCGGATGGCTTCCAAGGTCTCGGCTGGACCGCGCCCATCCATAAATGGCTCCTGCACTTTGTTTTCGATCTGCTGCATCAATCCGGCCACGCGGACCATGAAGAATTCGTCGATGTTCGAGCCCAAAATGGAGAGGAACTTCACCCGCTCCAGCAAGGGATTGCGGGCATCGCGCGCTTCTTCCAGAACTCGCCGCTGGAATTCCAAGTGGCTCAATTCACGATTGAGGTAAAGGGCGGGATCGCGTAAGTCCGGAAGAACGTCGGTTTGTGGGGCGACAGCAGACATGCAACTATCATTTTACCGGGGCGAGCCCGTGGCCTGCTGGACCGGGCTTTTTTCACGTAATTCACCGCTCTATACGCATGTGTTAGAGAGTGCGATCTCTTCTAAATCGGCTGCTAGCAAGCGCGGCCATGCTGATGGCCGGATCACAACCCCTGCAACTGAACGTGATCTACGACTGTGGCCCCGGCTCACAACGGATCAAGGTTCTGCGTTGCACTTCGCCGGGCGACGACGCAACGTGCGATGTTCAATCCTACAGCGGCGCCGAGCCCGGACCCCGCTCGAAGTCTACCCGCAAGGCGTTGCTGATCTCATTGCAGTTTTGTCACCCGCAAGCCTCGATGAAGGTCGCCTTCAAGCCCGGCGACACAGTGGAGGTCTTCCTGTTCGGCGAATGGACCAAAAGCGAACTCCTGGCCATTGACGGTACCCAGTACAACGTCCGGCTTCCGGATGGCGCCAAGTACTGGATGCCTGCCGCACAAGTACGCCGAGCCTTGATGTCCATCCCGGCCGGCCAACCCCCTAAGCCCGGTCTCACAAGCTGCAGCGGAAAAATAGACGGAACGTACTTGAGCCCGAGTGGATTCCCGAGCATTGTTTTCCACTCGGGCTATGCGTCGGTTCAAGGCGACGAAGCAGTGGAATGCTGGACGGGCGGCGGAAAAATATATCTGCACACCGCCGGCACACCCGCCGATCAGGATTTCGTCATGGGCATCAACACCAACGGCACATTGGACACGCCCCTCGGAGAAATGAAAAAGAAAAACTAATAGGGATCGGCGTCAATACCTCCGCCTTCAGTTCCGTCAATTCCCTTGTTCTTCACCCCTTCCCCTTTCCGCACCTCGACCGGGTGATGACCGTTTGGGGAACGGATGTGAACGTCGCTTCTGCTCGAACGCGGCTGGCGGCCGGCAATTTCTTCGATTGGAAGGAGAACAGCGGCGCCTTCGAATATCTGTCGGCATACCGGGGCTGGAATGCGACCCTGACTGGAGTGGACGATCCGCAGCGCCTTCGGGCGGCCCAGGTGTCGGCAGACTTTTTCGAGACGTTCGCAATGCACCCGCGGTTGGGCAGGAGCTTCTCAAAAGCAGACTCGGAACCGGGCCGCGACGCCCTAGCGATTGTGAGCGACGCCTTCTGGAAAACCCAGCTTGCATCCGTACCTGCTCCCTTGGGTAAGACCATCTCTCTGGATACCCGAACCTATACTGTGATTGGGGTGATGCCCGAGGAATTCGATTTCCCCCTGGGAACGGAACTGTGGACCCCACTCGCGCTCACTCCGCTACAAAAGAGCAACCGGGACAGGGCGGATCTGTTGGTCTACGGACGTCTGAAACCCGGTACGTCAATTGAGCAGGCACGCGCCGAAATAACCTCATTGAGCGCGGAGCTGGAACGCCGCTATCCAAAAACCAACGCGGGGCACGGCGTGGTGATCAACCCGCTGACCGAATCCATCAACGAGGTGACGGACCGGTTCACAGTGATCCTGCTGGGCGCGGCCACATTCGTTTTGCTGCTGGCATGCGCCAACGTGGCCAACTTGCAGCTTGCGCGCTCCACCGCCCGGCAACGGGAGATTGGCCTGCGTGCGGCCTTGGGCGCCAGCCGGTTTCGTATCGCGCGCGAATTGCTGACGGAAAGCGTGGTGATCGGAATTCTGGGCGGAAGCGTGGGGATGCTGCTCGCGAATTGGGATCTTAACATCACCAGGGCTGCAGTTCCGCCGCAGGTCTTTAGATGGGTGGCAGGGATGAAGACCTTGCACATGGACGCGAGCATGGTGGCTGTCGGTTTCGCGCTGTCGCTGGTGGCTGGCGTAGCCTGCTCGCTTCCGTCCATCTATCAGTTGCTGCGCCAGCACGGGCGCCCCGGATTGAATGAAGTGCTCAAAGAAGGCGGACGCACCTCCAGCTCCGGAACATCCCGTAGCCGCGTCCGCAGTACGCTTGTGGTGGTAGAGGTGGCGCTCTCACTGGTGCTCCTGATCGGGGCCGGCCTGATGGTCAGAACCTTCCAGCGCATCCTGGCGCTCAATCTCGGCTTCGACCCGAAGAACATGTTGATCACCGACGTTTGGCTATCCGCCACCAATTATCCCGACGATGCGCGGATGGCGCGCTTCTTCGACCAGGTGCTGGAAGGGCTGAATGCTATTCCAGGAGCGGAGTCCGCGGCCGCTGCTGGAGACATTGGCGGCGCGGCAACGTTGAGCATTGAAGGACATGAATCGCGCCCCAGCGATCCGCACCCCAACATTAGCGCTATCAGTCCCGGCTACTTCCACACCATGCGGATTCCCGTGCGCGCAGGCAGATCTATCGTGGCTGCGGACGGCCCCAACGCACCGCCCGTGGTAGTGGTGAGTGAAGCCATGGCCCGCCATTTTTGGCCCGGATCGAATCCCATCGGCCGGAGAATCCGGCTCAAAGGACCAGGATCTCCGTGGCTGACCGTGGCCGGAGTATGCGGTGACCGGAGGGATTGGTTCTTCGGAAATCCGGAGCTGGCCGTTTACGTTTCCTATCAGCAATGGCCGAATATCTATATGGCATTGCTCGTAAGAACCACCGAGGATCCTCTGCGATTAGCCTCCAGCGTTCGCGCTCAAGTCCGGATGGTGGATACCAACCAAGCGGTCTCTAACATT
>PMOK01000242.1 GCA_003162425.1 Bryobacterales bacterium
CCCGGCAGCGGCTCCAGCCCTTGCAACCGGGAAATTTCCATTTATGTAGATCCGATCGGTGGAGTTCCAGCTTTAAGTTTAGCGGGCGCGCCGACTATTTTCGCAGGGCTGTTTGCGCAAGGATTGATTCAATGTACGACACCGGCTCCTGGAAATGCGGCATGCATTACTCCTGCCGCGGTGGCTCCATTTGGCATTGATGTTACGAACAGCGGTCCCGTCGGTCCCTTGCAAGTAGTTTTCGCGAATCAACCGGGCTATCGGCCCCCGATCGCGCAACAGGCTTCGTTTGGAATTGAGCGTGAGATCACGCCGGGATTTTCCATCTCCGTCAGCGGTATCTATTCTCATACCCAGAGACTGCCGGTTGCAATCGATACCAATCTGCTGCCCGCGCCGTTCACTACTTTAACTCTAGCCAACGGCCAAAGCGTTTCTTATCGCAACTGGAATACGACGGCGGCGGGAGCCGATCCGCTGGGAGGCACCGAACCCGGCGGCCTGCCCTGCGACAATCCAACCATTCAATGTTTCGTGAATCCGCTGGTGGTGCAGAATAACGCCTACAGCTCCGAGGCGTACGCTCTGTACGAGGGCGGCATTCTGGAAGTCAAGAAGCGCTTCAGCGATCACTTCACCTTGTTCGGAAATTACACCTACAGTAAAGCCTTTGACACGTCAACCGATTTCAATAGCGACTATGGGCCGCAGGATCCCACAAACATCAACATCGATCGCAGTCTCTCCGAGTTTGATGAGCGACACAAAGTGGTGATCGCCGGCGTGTTCGACAGCCCGTGGAAACAAACTTACCTGTCAGGGTTCCAACTGTCTCCGATCTTCTCTTATCACAGCGGACATCCTTTCAATCTGCTTGCGGGAGGCGAGGTCAACGGCGACAATCACACTACCAATGAACGTCCTATCGGAGCGCCGCGCGACACCGGTCTTGGCCCTAATTATTATGACTTCGACGCCCGTTTGACCTGGCAGCACAAAGTGGGCGAGAAGGCGAATATGCAGATCACGGCGGAGGGATTCAACCTCGCCAACCGGACGAACTTCGCCAGCGTGAACAACGAAGTAAGCCCGCTGTTTGGCCTTACGCCTGGGTTCACAAACTTTAGCGTGCAGGGAATTCGCCCCGGTACTGCCCTGGCAGGTGGGGGGACGGATACGCCGAGCACTCCGCTATCTTTCACATCGGCGTTCCCCAAGCGCCAGATCCAACTCGGCATTCGCTTCAGCTTCTAGCGTCGCGGGGTTGGGTCTTGTTCTAGCATTGGAGAGGAACCGCCTGTGAGCGGTTGCGAGCAGTCTTTGTCTCATTCCGAGGAACTCGATGGCCTTCGTTGAACATCAGGGAGCAAGGATCTATTGGGACGAACAAGGCCAAGGCGCTCCCGTCTTGCTGATCATGGGGCTCGGCTACTCATCCCACATGTGGCATCGAATCCGGCCTGCATTGGCGACGCACTACCAGACCATCGCGCTGGATAACCGTGGCGTAGGCAGGAGCGATTTGCCAACGGGTCCGTATCCGATTCCGCTGATGGCGTCCGACGCCGCAGCGGTTTTGGATGCTGCCGGAATCGAGAGCGCCCACGTGTTCGGCGTTTCGATGGGCGGCATGATTGCGCAGGAGTTCGCGCTGCAATACCCGAAGCGAGTACGGTCGCTGATACTCGGTTGCACCGCCGCGGGCGGGCCGACCGCGGTGCGCGCCGAACCCGAGGCCATCCAGATGCTGATGGCGCGCGACAAAATGAGCGTGGAACAGGCCGCGGAAGCGCCGGTGCCATTTATCTACGATTCGGGGACTCCGCGTGAAGCGATCGATGAGGACCTTGCGATCCGCCGGCGATGGTTTCCGCGGCCAGAAGCTTATGTGGCTCAGTTGCAGGGAATACTTGCCTGGGAGGCATACAGCCGTCTTCCCGGGATCACCGCGCCCACACTGGTGATTCACGGCGAGCGAGACCGGCTGGTGCCCCCGGGCAACGGTAAGTTAATCGTGGAGCGTATCCCAGGAGCGAAGCTCGTGATGATTCCTCACGCCAGCCATCTGTTCCTGACGGACCAACCCGAAGCCGCGCACAGCGCGGTTCTGGAATTCCTGAAGGCACAAGCTGGAAGCGCGGGAAGCGATGCTGAGTTGAAGAGGGAGAAAGCATGTTGAAGGAGGTCTCTGGATCAACGCGGGATTCCGGCGTGAATGCGAGGCAGCTTTTCGATCTGAGCGGGCGTGTGGCGATCGTTACCGGAGGCTCCATCGGGCTAGGCCGCCAAATGGCAGAAGGTTTGGCGGAAATGGGAGCGCATGTCGTGCTTTGCGCTCGCAAGCAGGAGCGCTGCCAGCAGGCGGCCGAGGAATTGCAGCAACGCGGCGCCAAAGCCATCGCACTGGGTTGCGACGTTAAAAATCCGGCCAGCGTTCAGGAGATGGTAGACGCGACTCTCTCGCAGTTCGGACGGATCAATATTCTGATCAACAACGCGGGCATCTCCTGGGGCGCACCCGTCGAGGAAATGCGGCTGGAGGATTGGAATAAGGTAATCGAGACCAACCTGACCGGGACTTTTCTGTGCGCGCAGGCGGTGGGAAAAATCATGATTCGGCAAGGCCGGGGAAAGATCATCAATATTGCGTCGGTGGCTGGGCTGGGCGGGGCTCCGGCGGAACTTGCAGCCATCGGCTATCACGCCAGCAAGGGCGGAGTGATCAGCTTTACCAAGGACCTGGCCTGCAAGTGGGCGGTTCACAATATCCAAGTGAATGCAATTGCTCCCGGCTGGTTTCCTACGCACATGTCGGAGCGTGTACTGGAGCATCATAAGGATCTTTTCCTCTCCCATATTCCGTTGCGGCGTTTTGGCAGCGAACATGACTTGAAGGGCGCGGCTGTGTTTCTCGCTTCCGACGCTTCAAGCTACGTCACCGGTCACGTGCTGGTGGTGGATGGAGGTCAGTCAGCTTGGTAGTGACGAGATAAAGCCATGAATATCCCGCTTACCCCGGTACGGTTCCTCCGCTATGCCGAGCAGCAATTCCCCAACAAGACCGCCGTGGTTTGTGGAGACCGTCGTTTCACTTACGCGCAGTTCGGTGAACGTGCCAGCCGTCTCGCCGGCGCTCTGCGGGAAGCGGGGGTGAAAGCGGGCGACCGGGTCGCATTCCTCAGCCTGAATTGCCATCGGCTTCTCGAAGCGTATTACGGCGTGTTGGAAGCGGGTGCGGTGTTGCTCCCGTTGAACTTCCGGCTCGCACCTCGGGAACTGGCCTACATTCTGACTGACGCCGGGGTGAAAGTGCTCTTCCTGGAAAAAGAGTTCGCTGAGGTCGTGGATTCTTTTCGGCAAAGCGTTTCAACGGTGGAGACTTTCTTCATGCTTGACGCTGCACCGCAGGGAGCCTGGCTCTCGCCAAGAAATTATGAAGACATTCTAGCGGCGGCGACGCCTTACCGGGCGGATGTGATGGACTTCGACGAAAACTCCTTAGCTGAACTGTTCTATACCAGCGGCACCAGCGCCGATCCCAAGGGAGTGATGCTGACCCACCGAAATGTTTATCTCCACGCTCTCTCGGTTATTGTGACGTTCATGGCCAAGCCGGATAGCGTAAATCTGCATACAATTCCGCTGTTCCATGCCAACGGTTGGGGTACTGCCCATTCAGTCACCTTCGTGGGAGGGAAACATGTCATGCTTCAGCGCTTTACTTGCGCGGAAGTTTTCCAGCTGATCGAGCGCGAGCGCGTTGACTCGCTGAGCCTTGTGCCGATCATGGCAACGGCATTGGTGAATTCGCCAGACCGGCAAAAATACGACTTGAGCAGTCTGCAGTGGATTTCGATCGGAGGAGCGGCTTCTTCTCCAACCTTGGTGCGCGAGGCCGAGGAAAAGCTTGGCTGCGCGTGTTTTGCCGGATACGGCCTAACCGAAACTGCGCCGGTTCTCTCCACCGCCAAACTGAAGCCGGGAGAGCAATTCGATGGTGGAGAGCTTTACATGGCACGGGCGATGATCGGGTACGCGATTCCGGGCGTGGAGCTTCGGGTCGTGGACTTCGAGGACAACGATGTTGCCCGCGACGGAAAAACCATGGGGGAGATTGTCGCTCGTTCCGACGGTGTGATGCAGGGCTACTGGCAACAGCCGGCAGCTACGGCAGAGGCGATACGCGGCGGGTGGTTTCATACCGGAGACATGGCCACCATCAGCGAAGATGGGCGCATCCTGATTGTCGATCGCAAGAAAGATATTATTGTCAGCGGCGGAGAGAACATTTCATCGCTCGAAGT
>PMOK01000306.1 GCA_003162425.1 Bryobacterales bacterium
AGCATTCGCGCAGTACGCCCTGCCCCTCCATCCCAGTAGCCCCGAAGAGAATCACCCTCACCCGTCCATTACACCAGCCCCCAGCCCCCAGTCCCCAGCCCCTCGCTTCTTGACTTACTACTTACACGTAATTAAAATACCGATATGGCACCTTCAGGTAATCCGCAATTGAGCATGCGGCAGGCCCTGGCCATCCCGGCCTTCCGGAAACTTTGGCTGGCCCAGATGGTCAGCGTCTTCGGCGATTTTCTGGCGCTCTACGCGGTCTTGAGCGCAATGTCGTTCCGCATGCATGCTTCGGCGCGCGCCATCACGCTGGTCACGGTCTTCTTCCTGCTTCCCATGGCGCTGGTCGGTCCCGTGGCCGGAGTATTCGTAGATCGCTGGAACCCCAAGCGCACGCTGGTTACAAGCGATCTCGCTCGGGCGGTGCTGGCCCTGGGACTGGTAGTAGCAGGGGCGCCGTGGCATATCTACATGGTCTTCTTCGCGCTCAGCACCTTCTCCAGTTTCTTTCTGCCGGCGCGTTCGGTAGTGCTGCCGCAAATCGTACCGATGGAAGGATTGATGAGCGCTAACGCGGTGTTGCAACAAACCGTACAAATGCTGCAAATCGCCAGCCCCGCCATTGCCGGCGCTCTAGCGGGTTGGGCTGGACCGAGCGTCTGCTACTATCTCGACAGCGCGAGCTTCGTGTTCTCCGGATTGATGATTGCGGCCATGTCCATTCCGGCGCGGCCGGCCCACGCGAACCGGCATGTCGATTCGGTACTGAAAGATCTGTTCTCCGGAACCCGCTTCATTCTGGGGCATCCGGTGATCAGTTTTGTGATTCTCTCCATCGCGGCGGGCACATTCGCGATGAGCGCCTTCGGTTCCCTGACCGCTGTATTCGTGCGCGATGTGCTGCATTCGAACTCGTATTTATTCGGCACACTCGGATCACTGATCGGCGTCGGGATGCTGTCCGGCGGGTTCGTTGTCACGCCGCTAGCGCGCCGCATCCAACAAAAAGCGCATCTGGTGACCGCCGGAATTCTGCTGTGCGGCATTTCCATCGGCGCGATCGCGCGCTTCCCGAACGACCTGGTGGCGTTGATCGGATGCCTGGGAATTGGCGTGGGCGCGTCGCTTATGGTCATTGCCGCGACAGCCCTCATGCAAGGACAGGTGCCACAGGAAATGCGGGGCCGCGTGAGCAGCAGCTCCATGTCGCTGATCTCAATTTCCCAAGGTGTCGCGCTGCTTTTTGCCGGCGATTTGGCTTCCCGATTCGGAATCGTGTATGTATTCTACGGAAGCGCCGCGATGCTTTTGCTAATTTCGCTTGGAGGAGCCCTCCGGCTCAGAAAGCCGCTTTAAGGAGCCTGAAGCTATGTCAAAAAAAATACTCGGCGCATATATCGGCCATTTGTCCGATGTTCCCGATCTTCAAAATTTACTCGATCGATTCGCCACCAAGGGCGAAGGCCGCGGCAATGTCGTGATGGTTCGCCTAAGCGACGATGCTTTAGCGAAAGTCGATCAGTTAGTGGAGGCGACGCTATTCAACAGCCGCTCGGAGTCCACGGCATATCTCGTTGGCGCGGGCATTGAGAACCAGAAAGAGCTCTTCGACCGGCTGGGCACTCATACGGAGGAGATTCGAAAACTGAAGGAGCAGCTCCGCAAAGTCGCATTCGACGCCCTGAAGCCTAAGAAGAAGAAATAGCTCGTGCGGTACCGAACCGCGACCGTCAGGGAGTCGGTGCAGTTCCCGGTGCTACACTATAAGAAGAACTTGAACCAGGAGATTGCAACATGAGAACTATCCTCTGTGCAGTAGCTACGCTCGGTATCTCTGCTTCGCTTGCGCTTAGCGCGAACCTTCCATCCACCCACGTCCGCGGCGAGTATATTGAAGCCCGTACCGCCGACGTCTACACCGGTCCCTGTTTCGCCAACGCCGAAGTCGGCCTCACCGGCGATCTGGCCGTGATGGGCTGGAAGATCGATCAAGGCACTTTCGAAGGCGTCAACCTGGACGGCCTTTCGGTAATGGGCGCCATTCATGCCTCGAACACGCTCGGCAATGTCATCGATACTGTTTATCCCGTGAAGGCTGTGCTGATTATCGACGAACGAGCCAACGCCGAACAGCGCCTGGCATTGAAAGCGTTCGCTCAGAAAATGGGCGGCCAGCTACTGGCGGACGTGGTGCACATCGAATATCAGCCCATCGAATTCGCTGTGGCGGACAACAACGTCCACACCCGCAAAGCCGTCATGACCGCTGGAAACATGGTGAAGCTCGAAACCCGAGCGATGACAGATGCCGACCAGGTTTGCCACAACGAGTCGGTCTGGTACCAGCCGCTCACTCCGGTAGAGCACGCCATGGCCGCCTACACAGTCTCCAACAATTTCGGCGGAAGCGGACTCGGCACAGTCTGGAAATACAGCGGCAATCGCGGCTCGTTCGTCGGCACTTTCCTGATAAACGAGTAAAGCAAGTAAGTGTGGAGCAGCGCCATGCGCTGCTTACCGCAAGCCAGAGGCTGGCAATTTATGCCTATTCCGTCGCGGCGGCTTTTCCTCCCCGCTTTAACGCTTTTCCTAGCGGGGCTGCATGGTTACCGTGCGCACTCCCAGGTGGTGGGATTTAGACCTCTAACTCTATTCGTTGTCTACAAACATGAAGCGCAGTACACGGAAAATTCAAAATTCCCTCCCTACTTGTTCGACAGCGTGTATGCGAGACGGAGCGACGGATCATGGGCGCCCATTTCACAGCAAGGACTCCCGCAGGTGACCAAACCACAGGGGAAATGATCGAGTTTCTGGATTTTCGCACTAAAACTCAAACGATATTGGAGCCGTTTACGCGCTCCGCCGTCATCTTTCGCCTGAGCGATAGAGAGGCGCGACGGGAGAGGGGACGCGTAACAGACTGCTCTGCGGTCCCCGAGGTAAGCGCGAACTCAGCCGACGCCTCCCGAGTTCGGATGCTTTCGTACACTGTTGCGCGGGTGGCCAAGAAAGAGGACGGCGTCATGGTGGACAATTGGGTGGCTCCGGCTCTCGATTGCTACCCCATCGAAGAGATGGAGGCCTTCGCCTCAGGCTCGCGCAACACCAGAAGCGTCTATAAGGTGGAGATGGGAGAGCCGGCCGAGGCCTTTTTTGAAATTCCCACGGAGTACATTCCACGCTCGCCACAGCAGCTCGAAGCTGAGTACAAATTCAAATTCGGCGTCCCATTTTGGGGCGAACCAGGCGTCTCGAACGCACAGCGCCGATACGAACACGGTCTTGTTCAGGTCGAATAATCTAACGGGAATGCCGGATTAACCAAAATCCTGGCATCCGACAGTATCGACTAACAGATATAAGTTGCAAAGACATCAGCGCTGGCGCACACTAAAGCAGCGGTTCTCGATAAAGTAGCCGTTTCTCCCTGGTAAAGTGAATACTTCCAGGCCACAATGAACAAACACGAGGATGTGCTCCTGCGTACGGAAGAAGTAGCAAGCCGCCTTCAGGTCGCGGTCCGGACAATCCGGCTTTGGGCCGAATGCGGCGTCGTCCCCGCGGTTAAGATTGGACGCCAATGGCGTTTTCGCGCGGCTGATATCCAGCGAATCGAAGCAACTGGCGATATCGACGTCAAAGATATTTCTGCCCCTCGGCAATTACGGCAACAAGGGCATACTAACGGAAAGTAGTTCACCTATAATTAGGCCTCAGCCAGGAGGGCGCATGTCGAAGTTTTTACCTGTGACGGGGTTAATGCTAGGGATACTGTCGTGTTCCGCACGTCTATCGGCGCAGACATGCCCTGCCTGCTCGGGAACTCCCGAGTGCGTCGACGGTACTCCGGCATGTCAGGCTAACGGAGAATGGACTTGTGTCGGCGGAGGCGTCCCTTGCGTAACCCCGGAGCCCTCGCCTTGCTGCCAGGAATGCTACGTCACCTGCACAATCACAGGCTGGACCTGCGTTGGAAGCCCCATTATTATCGACACAAAAGGCCAGGGATTCCACCTGACCAGCCTACAAAATGGCGTCCCGTTTCAGATGGATCCGGGCGATCCAATGCAAGTGAGCTGGACTGACCCTAACTTCCAAAACGCTTTCCTCGCGGTGGACCGCAATAATAACGGCACCATCGACAGCGGCGCAGAACTATTTGGCAACTTCACTCCGCAGCCGCCGTCGGCCAATCCGAACGGTTACAAGGCGCTGGCCGTTTTCGACGATCCGAAAAACGGCGGAAATGGCAACGGTCTTCTCGACCCGGGCGACGCGATCTTCCCGTTGCTATTGCTGTGGATCGACAAAAACCACAACGGAATCAGCGAACCGGAGGAGCTGTTTTCGCTCCTCGAACTGGGAGTTTTCGCCATTGACCTGAGCTACACCATGAACGAGTACGAAGACCAGTTCGGCAACACGTTCCGCTACAAGGCCTTCGTCTTAGACAAGGCCGGCCTCTCCGACCCGCGCTGCTTCGACATCCTCCTTCAGCTCGGTCCCCTCCCCAGCACAAACTAGAGCGACTCCTATGACGCGAGCACTAATAACAGGCGTGGTGATCGGGCTGGGCACCCAATTGTTGGGCGCGACACATGGCGCAGCATGTCGTGACGTGAGTAGCGAGGAGAAATCGAGGCTTGCGGCCTATGTCGTGAAGAAATACCAGGCTCCGGAACAGGCAAAACTTCGTGTGGAGGAAGTCCAACCCATCGACGATCTGTGCAATCGCAAACTCGTCTTCGCCGGTGACGGTGCACTCGGGACCTTCCGACTGACGCTTTACGCTTCGCCCGACCTTCGATTCCTGAGCCGCGAGCTATTCGATACCTACACCGACCCCGAGCGCGAGCGCCGGGAAGCGGCCCAAAAGGCGATGGGAGAATTGCTGGAGGGTGAATATGCTGCTCGCGGCCCAGCCAGCGCGCCGGTCACGATGGTAGTGTTTTCTGACTTCGAATGCCCCTATTGCAAAAAGCTAAAAGAGCTAATCGACGCCGAACCGCTTCTAAAATCTGGCGACAAGGTCAGGCTGGTATTTCGCCATATGCCCATGTCCCAACATCGCTGGGCACAGCAGGCCGCCGAGGCGGCGGCCTGCGCCGAATTTCAAGGCGCCGAAGTGTTCTGGGCTTTCCACAACCTGGTTTTCGACAACCAAGGTTCAATCAAGCCGGCGGATGCTTCCGGCCAGATAAGCGCGTTAGCAGAAGGAGTGCCAGGCCTTGACATGAGGTCCTTCCGAGCGTGCCTAAAACAGGACATGTCGCTCGGAGTGGTCGTCCGTGACAGAGAAATGGGCAGGCGGCTTGGTGTAGTCGCAACACCGGCCGTTTTTCTCAACGGAATTCAGGTCCCCGCTATCCGGAACAGCAGGGAACTCCACGAATATATCTACGGGGCGTTAAAGGAGAGTCTGCGAGGGGCGGCCCAGTGAGCAAGCCATGCTTAGCTTCGACGACGTTCTGTGGCTCTCCACGTCCATGTCGATGGCTCAC
This sequence comes from Bryobacterales bacterium, assembly GCA_003162425.1. Taxonomy (GTDB): domain Bacteria; phylum Acidobacteriota; class Terriglobia; order Bryobacterales; family Bryobacteraceae; genus Palsa-89. The sequence continues at coordinate 5,511 of PMOK01000306.1, forward strand.
CATGGTACGGCCAAGCAATTCATCTCGCCAAGGAGCATAGCATGCAAAAGCTTAGACTAGCTACGGATATACCGGATCGTGCATTTGACGCATCGGAAAGGGCGTCCTGGGCTCTTATTGGTGCGACATTCAGCCCAAATCGTTTAATGCTTTGCGGCGATGGGCGACCGTCAAGCAGGTTTGAGTGCCTGCATCGAGGCATTCGAGCATGCCAAAGAACCTTACTCAGGAGTGGCTGGCTCGCAACGCGAGCCGGGGAGGAGCGGATATGTCGAAAGTAGAATCTTTTGTCGCGGTGGTGCTTTTCAGCGTATTTATTCTTTCAGGGTCGATTGTCGGTCGGCTCTATGCAATACAGCCTACGGTGTGCGCTATGAGCGCCACGAATGTATGTGGCAAGTTCAGTTCGCATAGTTGCTTGACCTTGCCATGTGAGAACTGCAATACAGCACCGTCGCTTTGCCTCCAGGAGTCTTGCAGTAAATGTGGCAAGACTTGTTCAGCTGGAAAGGGCTGGCAGTGTCCATCGTCCCAGGGCGCTTGTGATTTGAATCAGGCCGTGCTTTGCCAGAACCTGAACGGCTGCTAATCTTGGAGAGGAGACTGTTATGTTGGATTTGCGTCTTGCAAGGAATGTGGCAAGGATCTCGGCAAGAGGGTGGAAATGGCTCTTTCTACTCTCTGGGTGTATGGCTGCTGGTTTGCTGAGCTTTTGGATATCGCATGTGGCGTATTCACCGGCGACACGTGTGCGCGCCGCCCAGCCGGCCAGGCCGTTCACCGCATCGATAAGAACTGAATATTATTCTCCGACTGGAAATTTGGCGCGAAGCGTCGTTCGGGAGTACGCTCGGTTTTCCGATCGCACGATGATATCCAGGGTCCGAGAGGAGTTTCCAACGCACGATGATTCGCCTTGGGAGATCTTCGATGTGCGAAATGAGCGGAAGCTCATAATCGACCCAAGCACCAAGTCACTTAACACGAGGGGGTACGGTAGGCAGGAACTCCTGAGCGATATCACAAATATGGAGGATGAAAGTTGCCCAGACAATCTGGAGAGTTTACCTCGCAGCGAAGTCTATCTTGGCTATCAGACGCGATTCATTAAGATTCATGAGGACCCGGATACAGACCGAGAGAGATGGATTGTTCCGGAATTGGAGTGCTTTCCGGTGAAGAGCATTGTGCGGAAAGGCGGCGCCCACAATGCAATAAACGCAATTACCTTGAACGAAGGCGAGCCGTCCCGCGACTTGGCGTTTGTTCCCCCGGACTACGCAGAGAGATCGCCAGCCGAAATCGAGCAGATCTACTTTAAGTCGATGGGCAAGCCTCTCTTCGGTGCTCCGCTTACGAAAAGGCTGGAGGCCGATTACCAAAAACGGAGAGCGCAGTTGAGTCGATGAAGTAACGAACTGACGCAGCGACCATATCCTTACTCTTGCTACCCCGGGGAGCAGCGTGGACGGTCGATTGTTGATTTTGTTCGTGACCCGTTCAGAAACCCCGAGAAGCTAGGTCGGTTTGAAGACAAGGGCTCCTGCGGAGGTTGTTCGGGTGCCGGCGTAGGGATTACATTGGTTGCTCCAGTCTCCGGGCTGCTATGCGTAGGGCCCTTTTCTGGCGCGAGGCCGACCTGTTCGTGCCCACACCCACTAGGACCGAAGGGAGCCTGTGGCTAGTCGGCTTCCAGGGAAGGCATATGCTCAATGTAAGGCACAAAGCGATGTCACCAAGTTCAAACAAAACGTCGCACATCTTGGTTGCGGCGGCGGTCGTCATAGCTGCCGGAGCGATCGTCAGCTTTTATTTCGGGAAAACATTGCATCCCCCAGGCATCGTCCATGCGCAGCTCAGGGTTGAGCCATTCCTGCTGGAGAGGACGCTATCGGAACGGCGTCCACCAGCGGGTCTATCCCCGTCCCTTGCCGTAAGTATTGCCCGCCGCTCCGACGGCACAACAGCCACGGTGGAGTCCGTCGGGCCGCTAGCTTCGCCCCGGTTTGTACGAAAGCTCGCCTTTCTCGACGGCAGGGTTCTATCGCTAGTCGATTCCATGCGGATCAAGAGCACCGGACCACGGCTTAGCGAGGAGGAGGCGGGTTCACTAATCCAGAGTTTGACAGTTCCATCGCCCGACTGTGGCGCGAAAACGCCGGAGTTACTGCGTCACGACACATACAGTGGGCAAGAAGTCGCAGTAATACAGAGCTTGATTCCCAACAAGTACCGCGTCACGTATTGGATGGCTCCCAAGTTGGGTTGCGAAGCCCTCTACTATACGACGGAAGAAATCCATGCTGACGGAACATTCACACTCGTCTCTGAGGCCAAAACCTCTCGGCTGGTCCTCGGCGATCCCGATCCGCGATTGTTTGATCTAGGCGAAGCCTACGAGGAGGTCAAGCCCTCGGAGGCTCGCCGCCGCCTCCTTGCCGACCTGAACCTGAAGCTGAGCCCCGAGGAGCTAAAACGGTATGAAGACGAGACCCGAGCAGACGACCGTCGCTACCGCCGAGGACGCCCGGAACTCCCTTGAAAGTTAGCGGTCGTCGAAACATCGGCCATCGACGACAGCACGAGCGGAATCTAGCGATGGCCGATGACTCTGCGAAACTGCGGCTCGGCAACGAGCGAGCCGGAACCGACCCAGCGCTAGATCTGATCGCCCTTTCACGTTGCGAGAGGCTTGCACTACTTCGTCGCCGCCGGGCTCGCCTCTTCCGCCTTCGGCAACGGTTTCCGCGGCAACATCTCCTTCCGCGTGGCTGCATCGTACACCACCGCTGCGATCACTGCCGAACATTGCATCAAATCCCCGGCTACGGCGTGATCGTAGACGTCCATGCTCGAATGATGAGTGACCGTGGAATAATCCAGCGGATCTTGGATGAACTGGAATCCCGGCAACCCAACCGCATCGAATGACAGGTGATCCGTTCCTCCCGTATTGCGGATCGTGATGGTGTTCACTCCCAGATCCCGAAACGGCGCCAACCAGTCTGCGAACAGCGGCCGCATTGCGTCATGATTCTGCAGATAAACTCCACGGATCTTGCCGCTGCCGTTATCCAAATTGAAATAGCCGGAGAGCGTGGCGTGAGCGGATGTCAGCTTCATGGTCTTGGGATCGCCGAAATGCTCTTTGACATAAGCTTTTGATCCGAGCAAGCCCTCTTCTTCCCCGCTCCACAGCCCGATGCGAACAGTGCGATCCATTTTCAGATCCAGCGCTTTCAAAATCCGCACCACCTCCATCATCACCGCGCTTCCGGCGCCATTGTCGGTGGCGCCCGTTCCGCTGTGCCAGGAATCGAAATGCGCGCCCACCATCACAATTTCGTCTTTCTTGCTGCCGCCGGGGATCTCGGCGATCACGTTGTATGCATCCACCGCGGCATCTGACGCCCGTGCCGTCAAGTTCACCGCCAGCTCAACCTTGGTTTTGTCGCCGATCAAGCGCGCGATGCGATTGTAGTGCTCAGACGTGACGATGAACGTCGGGGGCGCGAACTGGTTCTTGGGATCATACGAGCCGGCAGCCTCGGCGAACACCTCCCCATCGCGTGCCCGCTGGTCGTTCTGGATCAGCGCTAGCGCACCTTCATCCAGGAAAAACTGGGCGCGTTTGATGGACAGCTCTTTCCTCTTCTCGAAGAACGCATCGATCATTGCGGGCGACATGCTGGTGAAGAACCGCATGCGCTGCTCGGCATCGTCCGGTATGTCCAGGTTTGCCACATCGATCTTCATCTTCTCCACCGGAGCCGGCGCAACAGCCAGGTCTTGAAGTTCAGCATCGGTATAGCGGTGGAAGGCCGGCTTTGACTCCGACTCCACGATATTGTTAATGGGTTCGGAAATCAGTACGATCTTGCCCTTCAGCTTGCCTTTCCACTTCTCGATGTATTTCTCCAGATCCGCTTCGCCCTTCTTGGGGCTGAACGTAGCGGCCAGCGGTGCCAAAACTGGTTCCCCGCTGACGGCGCCTTTCGTGCTCTGAGACCAGGCCAGTGGCCAGGCGTTCAGAAGCGAATAGCGAGGCTCAACCATTTCCACGGCGAACTTTTCGAGACTCCAGCTACGCCCAAAAGGACCCCATTTCTCCAGATGGGCATTCACAAGGCCGTATTCTTCAAGCCGCTTCAAAGCCCAATCCGCCGCTTCTTTGAATTCCGGCGAACCGGTCAAGCGCGGGCCATAGTGATCAGAAAGGTTCTGGAGAATTTCCATGACCTTGGAATTCTGAAACTCCTCGGCCTTGATTCGATTAACTGCAGCAAGGTCGACAGAGTCGGCGGCCAGTGCCGTAACTGCACACGCCAGTGAAATAACGATCGTACGCATGAGGACTATCGTACAAGAATTCAAGAAGACGCGAAGCAACCTCCTTCCTCGACTTCGTGAATTCCTGAATTCCTCGAATTCTTCTTCCTACTCAGTGGGCGCTCCCGCGCGCCGCTCCGGCTGCGGTTTCGGCAACGGCTTACGCGGCAACATCTCCTCCCGCATCGCCGTGTTATAAACGAACGCCGCCATGATCGCGGACGCCTGCATCAGGTCGCCGGCTTGCACATGATCGTACACATCCATGTTGGAATGATGCGTGCGCGTGGTGTAATCCATGGGGTCTTGAATGAATTGGAAGCCCGGCAGCCCCACGGCGTCGAAGGACTGGTGATCCGTTCCGCCCGTGTTGCGAATGGTCACCGCAGTCGCACCCAGATCTTTGAACGGCTCCATCCACGATTCGAAAATCGGCCGCGCCATATCGTTGCCCTGCAGATAAATGCCGCGGATCTTTCCGGTGCCGTTATCGTAGTTGAAGTAACCCGCCAGTTTCGCGTGCTCAGCCGCCAGCTTCATCGTTTCCCGATCGGCGAAATGCTCCTTCACGTACGCCTTCGATCCCAGCAGGCCTTCTTCTTCCCCGCCCCACAGCGCCATGCGGACGGTCCGGTCCATGTTCAAGTTGAGCGCTTTCAGGATACGGACCGCCTCCATCACCACCGCGCTGCCAGCAGCGTTATCAGTAGCGCCCGTGCCTCCGTGCCAGGAATCCAGGTGAGCGCCCAGCATGACAATTTCATCCTTCTTGGCATTGCCGGGAATTTCCGCAATTACGTTCACCGAGTCGGTCTGGTCTTCGAAGAACTGATTCTGAATGTTGAATTGAAGCTTCACCGGGATGTTGTGATCCATCAACCGTGCGATGCGATTGTAGTGTTCGGGCGTGAGCGCAACCGAAGTCACCGCAATCGGTTTCTTGATATCGTACGGCCCACCCGACGAAGCGAACACCGTTCCGCCGTCGCCGTTGTATCCGAACGACAGCAACACCAACACGCCTTCATCCTTCCAGAACTGAGCCAGCTTCTCCTGAAATTTGCGTCGTTCTTCGCGACGCTGGCGCGCTTCTTCGGGAGTCGCGGGCGGTTGCTCCGTGCTGCCCGGAGGACGGAACCCAAACGGCGACCGGCCAGGTTCAGGCGCCATGGTTTCATCCGCCAACTCGGCATCAGTGAGACGATGTCCCGACGCCGTGATCTGCATGGCGAGTTGTTTCGCCGGCGCCGCCATCACCACCTTGCCCTTCAGCTTGCCTTTGTATTTCTCGAAATCCGCATCCACGCTGATCTTCACCATGATCGGCTCGCCCGTGACCGTTCCATCTGTTCCGGCCGTCCACGCCAACGGGATGCCGATCAGCGGCTGGTATTGAGGCTCGATCAGGTGCGCTTCGAAGTGTTTCGTGGCCCAGCCGCGTCCGAACGGCCCCCACTTTTCCTCTTTCGCGCTCAGACCATACTCGGTCATTCGCTTCACCACCCAATCCGCCGCGCCCTTGTAAGCGGGCGAACCAGTGAGGCGTGGGCCATTTACATCGGTCAGGTAGAACATGTGATCCATCACCTTCGAGTTTTCGAAGGCTTCAGTTTTGATCCGATTGATCACCAGAAGATCTACCTTTTCGCCGGCCAGCACCAATAGAGGAATGCTCACGGCCGCCAGGCAAAGAATCGTGCGGATGGTCTTAGGTTTGGGCATAATTTACCAAAGTGTCATGGCGTAATCGGGCCACCGGGAAGTTACCCTGCCACGCTACAATTTGATTTAGCGTGAAGATTACCATCTCCAAGGAGAACTATCTAAAGACGATTGCCGAAGCGGAGAGCGAAGGCGAGCCCGTTATCGCCGCTACTTTGGCGCGCTGGCTGAACGTATCAGCGCCAGCTGTGACCATGGCCATCAAGCGGCTGAAACGCGATTCCCTGATTCGCGTGGGCCGCGACGGCCAGCTTTCGCTCACGCCCGGTGGCCGCGACATCGCCAACCGTTTGCTCAACCGGCATCATTTGATTGAGCGCATGCTGACCGAAATCTTCGGCATGGAGTGGTACAAGGTCCACGAAGAGGCCGAGCAGTTGGAGCACGCCGTTTCGGCCGATTTCGAACGCCGGTTGCTGGAACGCCTCGGCACCGGCGAAGCCTGCCCGCATGGAAACCGCGTGGAACGCGACACTCCGCAGGATCGCCGCAATCGTGGCTGGAGACCTCTTGACGAAGTGCCTTCGTCCTCGGGCGCGGTAGTCGTAAGCGTATTCGAGCGTGACCAGCGGCTATTGGAGTATCTCAATGGAATCGGAATTCGCCCCGGCGCTACAGTCAAAATGCTGGCCACAAATTACGACGACACGCTGACCCTCGGCATCGACGGGAAGCCCGTTCAGCTAGGCCGTGGCGCGGCTGCAAAGGTTTGGGTAGGCCCGCTGAGTTAAGCACCGACTCCCTGACGGTCGCGGTTCGGTAACCGAAACTGAACCGCGAGCGTAAGCGACCGGTGCTTACCGGGCCGCCACCGGGGTATCCAGCTTTTGGAAATACTCGATGGTCGCGCGGAGCCCGGCTTCTAGTTCGACTTTCGGCTGCCAACCCAGGATGCGCTTGGCCTTGTCAATCTGCGGCTGGCGCTGCTTGGGATCGTCTTCGGGAAGCGGCTCGAACTTGATCGGCACCGTGGTTCCCGTGATCCGGCGGATCCGCTCGGCGAATTCAAGAATCGTCATCTCCAGCGGATTACCGAGATTCACGGGATACCGTTCGTCTGAAAACGCCAACCGGAACAGCCCGTCCACCAGATCGTCCACGTAACAGAAGCTGCGAGTCTGTGACCCGTCTCCGAACACCGTCATCGGCTCACCCCGCAAGGACTGATCGATAAAGGCGGGCACCACCCGGCCGTCGTTCAACTGCATCCGAGGCCCGTAGGTATTGAAGATGCGCGCGATGTTGGTCCGCAGTTTGTGGACCCGATGATAAGCCATCGTGATGGCTTCCGCATATCGCTTGCTTTCGTCGTAGCAGGAACGCGGGCCTACCGGATTCACATTGCCCCAGTACGTCTCCACTTGCGGATGCACCAAAGGATCGCCATAGCATTCCGAGGTGGATGTCAACAGAAACCGGGCGTGGTGCTGGCGCGCGATTTCCAACATGTTGCGGGTCCCCACCGATCCCACCTCGAGAGTTTCAATGGGATGCTCCAAATAATCCTTCGGGCTCGCCAGTGAGGCCAGGTTCAGGACGCCATCCACCGGACCTTCCACTTCCAAAGGGCGGCAGATATCCCACTCACGAAATACAAATGCTGGATTGCCTTTCAGATGTTCCAGATTTCGCGTCGCGCCAGTGATGAAATTGTCCAGCGCCAGCACGGAATGGCCTTCCGCGATCAGCCGGTCGCAGAAATGGGAGCCGATAAAACCGGCCGCGCCTGAAATGATGAATCGCAATGGTTGCTCCAAATCATCTATCGTAGCGAATCGCGCTAAGCTTTACCCCTGGCGGTACCGAACCGCGATCGTAAGGGAGCCGGTGCCTCTATGTGACGCCTGCGCTACACTCGCTGTTTATGGTTGAATTCTCCTGGCCGGAGACTACCCTGTTTCTGGTCCTGCTAGTGGCGTCGCTATGCGGCTTCTGGCTACGATTCCGCAAAGTCTGGCGAACCGTCCTGCATTCGAAAAAAGATCCCGAGTTCAGCATACAGCCGGTGGGACGCCGTGTCCGCGACTTCGTTTGGGAAGTTCTACTGCAGGGGAAAGTCATCCGCCAGCGGCCGCTGCCCGGTCTGGCGCACGCCTTTGTCTTTTGGGGATTCTGCGCATTTGCTCTAGTTACCATCAACCACTTTGCCGAGGGTGTGGGATTGCATTTAATCTCGCGCGATGGCTTTTTCGGTAGGTTCTATTTCACGGTAGCGGCGATTTTTGGTGTCCTAGTGGCCGTTTCCATTGCCGGACTCGCTTTTCGCCGTCTGGTAATCCGGCCCAAGTGGCTGGGTCCGCTGTCCTATGAATCGGGCTTCATCGCGCTGCTCATTTTCCTGCTGATGGTCACATACCTCGGGACTTTTCTTCCAGGAGGTGAGGAAAGCAGATGGTTGTGGTGGGGCCACACCCTGACCTTGCTGGTTTTCTTGCCGCTGATCCCACACACCAAGCACCTGCATCTGGTTTTGAGCCCGCTTACCGTGTTCTTGAAGCGCGACACCTTCAGCAAGATTCCTCCGCTGGTGGGCGATGACGACTTCGGCCTCGACACCGGCAAAGACATCACCCAACTCGTCTCGCTCCAGGTCTACACCTGCGTCGAATGCGGACGCTGTACCGAGCATTGCCCTGCCAACAACACCGGAAAAGTTCTGAACCCGAAAGAAATCGCCCTCGGCGTCCGTGGATATCTGAATGAATTCGGCCCGTCGAGCGAAACGCCGCTGCTCGGAAAATATCTTTCGCAAGAGGCGGCGTTTCAGTGCACCACTTGCGGAGCCTGCGAATTCCAATGTCCGGTGGGAGTGCAGCACCTGCCCATCATCATCGGCCTGCGGCGCGGCGCGGTGAACACCGGCAAGTGGGAGGACGATTACGGGACCAAGCTGTTCCTGAACCTGGAACGCAACGGAAACTCGCTGGGCTTTTCCTCCACCGAACGCGACAAATTCATCCAGAAACAGGAGCTGCCCATCTTCGACGGAACCCAGGAATATTGCTTGTGGCTGGGCTGCATGGGGGCTTATGATCCGCGCGGCCGCGAGATTGTCGCGTCCCTCGCGCAGGTGATGCGCCACCTGAACGTGAGCTTTGGCGTTTTGCGAAAGGAGAAATGTACCGGCGATCCGGCTCGCCGATTAGGGAACGATTTAGCATTCGGCCAGCTTGCCGAAAATAACCTGGAAACGCTACAGCAGAGCAAGGTGAAGAAGATCGTCTCCATATGCCCGCATTGCGTGCGCACCATCGGCACGGATTGGAAGGAATTCGGCCAAGCACCGCCGGTGGAACATCACAGCGAATTTCTGGCGCGCCATCTGGATCAGCTCCCGGCTAAGACCGCGAACGGCGAGACTATCGTTTATCACGATCCTTGTTATTTGGGCCGCTACCGCGGCGTCTACGATGAACCTCGCAGCGTGATCGCGCGGTTTGGAACTGTAGTAGATCCTCCGCGCGCCCGCGAACGTTCGTTCTGTTGCGGCGCCGGCGGAGGCTTAGCGTTTCTCGGCGAGGAAAAGGGCAAGCGCGTAAGCGCGGAGCGTGCGGAGGAGTTAGTAGCCACCGGCGCAAGCGTGGTGGGAGTGGCCTGTCCATTCTGCAACACCATGTTCCGCGATGCGCTGGCCGCCGTCTCGAAAACGCCGCCCAAATTAATGGATATCGCGCAAATCGCAGCAGCTAGCTTATCTCAAGCCGCGGATGGACGCGGATGAACGCGGATAGCGGCGCCAGCAACCAGCCACCAGCAACCAGCCACGCCTTCACCCCAGTTGCTCAAGCGCATATCCCGCCCGCAGCACCGTCGCATCCTAGTGTTGTCCTCGCTAGGTGATGAGATACCGGTCGGTTGTGCCAACCGCCTTCGGCGTGTGACGATAGGTTTGTCGGAGAGCCCGTGCAGAAGGAATACGTAAGGAAAGTCGAAGGCGGATATCGGGTCGGGGACACGCGCGTATCGCTCGATTCCCTCGTCTATCTCTTCCACGAGGGAATGTCCGCGGAGAGCATGGTTGAGTCCTATCCATCATTAACGCTCGAGCAAGTCCACGGCGCACTTGCATTTTACTTGAGAAACCAGAAAGAGATCGACGCATACCTCGCCGAAGGACAGCGCACTTCTGAATCGCTACAGCGGCAGTCGAAGCGGACCAACGCAGAATTGATTGCGAAGCTGCAGCGGGCACGGCGTGCGAGTCATATTTCAAGCTGACGCTGACCTCGATGGGCGCATCGTCCGAGGATTGCGCCGAGTGATGCCCGAGATCGATATCCGCACGGCGTTCGAGGCCGGCTCCGCAAGTTTGGAAGATCCCGAAGTCTTAGGAATTGCGTCTGAATCGGGGCGAATCCTGGTTAGCCAGGACCGGCGCACGATGCCAGGACACTTTGCTCGTTATATCAACGGAGCTCCGAGTCCCGGAATCGTGCTCATCCGCGAAGCGACGCCCATTTTGACAGCGATAGAAGAACTCGTGCTGATTTGGAGCGCCAGCGAAGCCGACGAATGGGTGAACCGACTCGTGTGGATTCCACTTTGAGACTGCCCATAACAGATGCTGCGGTCTCCCGTTGCTCTTTTGGTTACAACAGTTGCTCAAACGCATATCCCGCCCGCAGCACCGTCGCATCATCGCCATGCCGGCCCACGATCATCATCCCGATCGGCAATCCGTCCAGTTTCCCGCAAGGCACGCTCAACCCCGGATGACCCGTCAAATCGAACTGCGGCGTATTGAGCGCGGCGCCGTCCGATAGTTTCAGGCTGGTAGCGAAGTCCACGTCAGTTGGTGGCAGCTTCGGAGGCCGGGCGGCCACGGTCGGCATTACCAGCACATCCACCTGTTCCAGGGCATGATCGTAAGCCGCCCGCACGCTCAAAGCCACGTTCTGGGCGCGCGCATAGTACAGGCCGTCCCCCGTGCGATCCAGCATCCTCTCGATTACCAGCCACAACTTCACCTCGGGCGGAAATAAAGCGGCGCGCTCCTGGCGATGCTTCACATAGAACTCAGCCAGCTCGAGCTGATAGTGGCCTTTCCAGTTCAATCCCATCGAGTCACGCGCCACCGGCGCCATTGCCGCCGACACCAGGTTCAAGCAATCCAGCGCCAGCGTGGTGTGCTCCTTCACCGAAACTGTGCTTACCAGTGCTCCGGACCGTTCAAACCGATGCGCCGCATTCAGCACCAGCGCGTCCACATCTTTCTCGCCGTCCGGCAATCCGAATCCTTCCTTCAGAATGCCAATTCGAAGGCCCTTGCCCCCGGCCTTGAGCAAAGTGGTGTAAGGCTGGCGCTGCAACAATGCATTCTGCCGTGGATCGAGGCCGTCAGGACCCGCCAGTGTCTCCAGCATGAGTGCGCAATCGTGCACAGTGCGCGCCATCGGACCAACGTGATCGATGGTCATCTCCAGTGGAAAGATGCCGGTGAACGGAACCAGCCCCCAAGTTGGTTTCAACCCCACGATGCCGCAGAACGCGGAGGGCACGCGTATTGAGCCGCCTTCATCGCACCCAACGGCCATATCGACAACCTTGGACGCAACCAGAGCCGCGCTACCGCTCGAAGATCCACCAGTAGTCCGTGTGTGGTCGTGCGGGTTCAGCACGAATCCTGTATCGCCGGTGTGGCTTCCGAAACTCATGCAGAAACTCTCGCACACCGATTTGCCGGCGATTTCCGCGCCCGCGTCCAGCAGCCGCGTGACGACAGTTGCGTCGGTCGAAGGAACGAAGCCCTCCAGCACTTTGGAGCCGTTCATCATCGGCAGACCCGCGACGCATACGTTGTCCTTGATAGCGATTTTCTTGCCCGCTAGCGGCCCGTTTGGCGCGCCTTTGATGGACGCAGTCACGTACCAGGCATTGAGCGGATTTTCGGACGCTGCCGGTCGCGTTGAAGTTCGCGGTCCATACTTCGGCGAAGGCGCCGGCGGAATGGCATTCGACACCCGGTCCGCAGCTTTCAAAAATCAGCGACGTATGTCTGGATGGCTCTAAGTTCGCTTTCGGAAAGATCGAACCCGACCGCCTTCGCGTCGGCGCGCAGGTCATCGAGTGAGCCAGTTCCGCGACAGCCGACAGCGCTGCCTCCAACGGCGGCGAGCATTCCCGCAATCACTTCACGACGACGCATCGTCCCTCCTCAATAAATCGTCCAACAGCCCGGGCTGACCAACTCTAGCAAGTGTCCATCAGGATCGCGAAAGTACAGGCTGAATCCACCGCGCGGCCACGTGACCCGGCTTTCGATTGGTACATCGGCCTCGCTGAGGCTCCGCGTCCATTCCTCTTCGTCCTCAGCCGCGATGGTGAACGCCAGATGCGTTTGACCATCGCCATCGTGCGGGGGAAGGATACCGCCGGAAAACACCATGGGCTCTGTGATCCCGCGTTTCCGGAACAGCAGCAGCACCTGTTCGCCGCGAACGTTGAGCGCGCAGAAGCGGTCGTCGGAAACCATTTTCTCGAAGCCGAAAAGGCGGGTGTAGAAATGGATGGAGCGGTCCAAGTCATCCACGTAGAGCGAAGTTTCGAGCACGCGACCGATGCTGGGCATGAGTGTAATCCAATGGTACAATCGGAGAGACCTTCAGTTCAGTTTTCCAACCAAAACGAACGGGCGCGTAGCTCAATTGGCAGAGCAAGTGACTCTTAATCACTAGGTTGTAGGTTCGATTCCTACCGCGCTCACCACTAAAATCAGCGGTTTACAAGAAAAACGATTGAATTGAGGTTTACCTCCGGCGATACTCTGGGCGATACTAATGCTGGCGAAATGGCAAGAACTGATGACGTGTCAACTGCGGGGAATGACTAGGCGCCCGCTTTTCCTGGGTCTGCCTTCATTGTGCGCGGGCTTTGCCGCGGGGGCTTCGCCTACCCTTCCGGCCCGACGATCAACAGAACCGAGGAGTAGTTCGGCTAACCTTTTTTCGGTTGGGCAAGATCCATTGACGAAAAGCCACGATCCCAAGCGTCGTCACTAAGGTCCAAAGAGGTACAAGAGCAGGAGGTCAATGCTGCTTCGATAGAGCCGAATGTATCCACCACGCCTGCAGGCTCCACAACGGCCTTGCTAACTCATTCAGGCGTACTATTCGCCGCCGGTTCGCAACGGCCCGCTGCGGCAGCTCTTGGATCAAGCCAAGACGGGAAAAACGGGGAGATGGTCACGCCGCGGTACCCTTATTATCACCACCGGCGGGCTGAGCATCATTCGGCAGCCAGTACCGAATCGCGCGGCCGAATCTTCGGTAGACGGGAAAACCGAGCGCTGCCCCGGATCGGCCTGCAGCCTTATCTCGATACCTCCAATTGCTCAAGGTTTGGCGGCTGATGGAATGAAGTTCTGAATAGACGCGCTCGGTGACCCAAACGCACGCCATCTGTCCGGCCGTGCCTGGGGACTGGGCGGAGAGTCTCGCGGCCGGAGGTCCCGTCATCTGACCTCAAACTCAGACTGCTTCTTTTTCTCCCGCGGGTCTCGCAGATTGCGGAAGCGATTGGACGTTGGCGCTGGATGCGTTGAAGGGAGGGAGCGCAAGTGGACCAGATCCGATCTTGATTTTCTGCGGCGTGGCTGCGGAGTGGTCTTGGTCGACATCAACAGTATTTTGCTCGCTAACTTGTAAGGGAATGGCAGAGGCACTTCGGGACATATTTTTGTTGTGCAACCAAACCGCATCACCGCCCTCGCGACGTTTTTTGTCTGCATTTGCTCCTCATTTGATAAGGAAATGGCGGGAGGGGCGCGGGACGGTCATTTTCGGGTTTTTTTTGCCACGTGCAACAGTTTGAAACAGTTTGTTAACAAAGTGCATCAGTTTTGGGTCAGCGTGAGGCAGTGCAACAGTTTGTGAACAAAGTGCAACAGATTGTTACAGTGCCCCCCTCCAGGACGGCTCCCAGGCAACCAAAAATTGCGTAGTGGAACATAAAGGGTTGGGATGCGCCGCAGCGCGTTTTGGTTGGTTTCTCCTTGCTGCGCTAGCACTTCTCACGGGATGCATTTCGAAAAAATGCATCCCCGAGGGGATGCGCCGTCGATTTTTCGATTTTAGCTGTCCCAAAGTGCCGCCGCCATCCCCTTACAAATTAGAGGGACCTCATATGGCTCAGCGAGCAATTCGATTCCCTGAAACGACCGACGAAGGTATTCGAGAGGCGACCGAGAAGCGCGGCTTCTCATCGCCAACCGCGTTCATTCGCCATGCCGTGGAACAGGAGCTGTCCGGGCAGAGGGAGGAACTGGTCGGTGCCGAGGCGCGATTGGCCGCCAGCATCGAGCAGGTCCGGCAGGGGATGATACCACTGGATCGAGCGCAGCAGGCCTTATTCGCGTTAGTGGACAGTCTCGCCAAGATTCTGCTGACGTGCATCCCCGAACCGGACGGACATGCGTTGGCCGCGGCCGTCGCCGGGGCGCAAGGCCGGCACGCCCGACTGTTGAAGAGCGCGGGCCAGGCGATGGGCGACAAATCGCGTTTGGCAATGCAGGAGTTGGTGAAACATGGCGAACGATGAGGAGCTGAAGTTTCGACTTCGACCACGAAAGCCAGCCATGCGGCGCGAGCGCCGTCCATTGGCTATCGCGTACAAGACCATCATGCATTACGCCCGGATGAGCGGCGTGCGAAAGCGCCGGCCTTCGTCCGGCACCCGCCCGATTTGGTGGGCCCTGTGAGACTTGAACCTACGACCAACGGAATATGAACACGCGAGCCGGAAGTCGCGTTCGAGGAGATGTACATCGCTTCGGGTCGAGGCCGCCTAGCAATTTTACTCGAACGCCGTTTTGGGGCCAGCTCTGTACGAGTGGCCGACGATCCGCCCAGAGCATCGGACTCTGCTTCAAGGCCGGTGTATTCGTGCCCGATTGCTGGTTCGAAGGGCTGTTATCGCCAGCTATTCCGCTGGCCGGCTAACTTGGCATTGCCGCACCCGGTCAAGTCCCGGATAGCGCGTGATAGGTCCAAGTGGATAACTTCCGGGCGGCGCCGCCACTCAGGGCCCAATCGGCTTCTTGATCGGCTAAACTTAACTGATTCTCTCCTATGCCGCTCTCCGCCGGCGACAGACTCGGTCCCTACGAAATCGTTGCGCCCATCGGGGAGGGCGGCATGATTCACCTATCGGCGAAGGTCTCACATAGAGGCCGGTAGACTGCATCGTAGCTGAATTTTGTGGCGTCTGTGTTGGCATCCGTGAGCTGGGTCACGTTTCCTACTGAATCGTACTGCCACTTTGTGATGTTGCCTAGCGCATCCGTTATTGTATAGGTACCCCCCCAAAGGCTCGAGGCCAGACGGATGTTTCTGGACATGGCACCCTGCTTAAAATCCTCTGCAATATCGGTAGCGGGAGTTTGCCATCCGTGCACCCGCTTTGCGAGCAGAAGCTGTAAAGCGTCGTCAGCGCGCCAGACGCACCGCCTCCAAAAGATCAACCGGGAACTGCTCCAGGCGTTGCCGACATCGCACTAGCTGAGTATCGGTCATGCCCAAACATAAAGCGTAATACTAGAACGCGACGGGCTGGTCATTCTCCCGTGGCGGTCGAGTTAGTGAGGTGGCTCCACCGTCTTCCAATACATTACAAAATGGCCGGGCAGCCGCAGGGACTCACCGACGACACCTAAGAACGACTCACCGCGATCGGGTTTGGGTACGACCAAAACCGCCCGCCATGAGTCCCACGTTCCCCATCTATCAGGATCGCTGGAATACGGTACGAAGTAGATCGAGTTGGTCATCGCCATCCGGCCCGCACCGGCCACGCTCTCCAGGTTGGCCATCAACTGAAATTGGCCACTCCCCGCAGTCACTGTATCGAGCCGGATACCCACCAGATAGTAGGCTTTCACGCCTTGGGAGATGGCAAAGACCTGCCGGATAATTCGCGTGACCAGTCCTTGGATGGCCGCGCCTTTGGGAACGATCACGTTGCCTTTCTGCTGCACATCACGCGTGACGGTAAACGAGAGCCTCGTACCCTGGGCCGTCGTTCGCTCGTCAATGGCCTCACTCAGCTTGGTTTGCAACTCCAGCTTTGCCGGCAAAAAGGGGCCTTCTTGGCGCGCCCCAGCCGCCACCGCAGGCGCAAGCACCTCTGCTGCCGGCGACGCAGCCAGCTCAATGGGCGGCCCAGGAGCAGCCTCCACGAACTGGTCGCCGCGCTTGGAAACGTATTGGCGGCAGTCGCTGAAATGGGCTGTCAGGAGCCGCTGGTCGCCCGACCGTTCCTGGAGATCAAATTCCATACTTACCGGCATCAGAACGGTGTGCGGAGGGAACCCGGTATGGCCGAATACGAAGCTTTGGCTCACGGACTTTATATCCGATCCGGCCGGGGGATCGTCCGCGCGCAATGCGAGCCGCACCATTTCGAACGTTGCCGGTTCCATCCAGATCAATCCCGTGTAACCAAGCCTCACCCGTTCTCCACCCACATTTAGCGCATATGTGCTCCCATCCTGAGGCATCGCGAAACCGGTGCGCGAAAGGGAAATTCCGTCTTTGGATTCGTTCACCATGCCGTAAAAAGAGGCGTCCGTCGTTAGAAAAACCGCGCGCGAGTAGAGGGCGAAGCTGCCGGTGCCGCCCTTGGCGAATACGGCCATGACCTGCCGCAGCCGCGACCGATCGTCCTCGTTGGCTGGAAGAACATACAGCTCTTTGCCGTTGATCACGCCGGCTGTCACGCGGATTGCCGGCAGGGTCACCGTCGCCGCGCGCCCGAGGCGCTCGGTGCTCTCGATGGTCTCAGAGCAGGTGAAATCCGGAGTATTGCCCAAGCTATCGATTACTTTCTGCCGGATGCGCGGCACAGGGATTTCCGCGAACAAGCCGCATGCCAGCGCGATCGCCAGCCCCAACCCAAGCGCAAGGAGCCGCCGGATTCCAGAGCCGCAGCCGCGTGCCATTTTGCGCGTGTTCCTCATACGACACGATAGCAAACCCCGTGGCTGTGGGCGGCTGAGACATAACTCTGTTTGCCCAGGTCAACGCGCTTCTTTCCCTGCGGAATGAGAAGCAGACTCGGTTCATAAGTACAGGGATTCGGTGCGGTCGGAGCAGTGTTTCGGTAGAGCGTAAGCCCGGGGACTTCTGTTGACAAATCGGCGGCACCATCCAGCGCTTTGCTAATTGATCCAGCCAGCTCTTTGAGCACCTGCGTCATGCTAGTATCGTCGCTCTGCTTCGATTTCTGGGTCATCATTCATTTTCTCGACATCTCCAAGATAGGACATAAGCGGGCCAAGCGTACAGATTTCCAACTCGCCTAAGACAAATAGGCAGGGCTACCGGTAAACGAGCGTTTCGGCCTAACCTTGAGGTGGAGATGAAGACATGAAGACGCGAAAGCTTGGCCCGCTGGAAGTATCGGAGCTCGGATTTGGCTGCATGAACTTGGCCACAAACTATGGCCCCGCAGTCCCCATCGACGACGCCATTCAAGTCATCCGTGCGGCACACAGCGACGGTGTGACGTTCTTCGACACGGCGGAAGTGTACGGCCCTTACATGAGTGAAACCATCGTCGGCGGCGCGCTCGAACCGTTCCGCAACGAGGTGAAGATCGCAACGAAGTTCGGCTTCGACTTTACCGACAAGGGTGGTCTAAACCGCCGGCCCGATCACATCAAGAGAATGGTGGACGGATGTCTGAAGCGTCTCCGGACGGACCGCATCGATCTCTTCTATCAACATCGGGTCGATCCAAATGTGCCAATCGAGGACGTTGCGGGTGCCGTGAAAGAGCTTATCGAAAGCGGCAAGGTGCTGCATTTCGGCCTCTCGGAAGCCAGCCCCAACACCATCCGCAAAGCACATGCCGTTCAGGCCGTCGCGGCGCTCCAGACAGAGTATTCGCTCATGAACCGTGACCCGGAAGAGAATGGATTGCTCGATACCTGCGAAGAACTGGGAATCGGCTTTGTGCCCTGGGGCCCAATTGGCATGGGCTATCTGACGCAGTAGCTTGCACAGACTAAGTTTGATCCGAAATCGGACCTGCGTGCTGGATTTGACCGTTTCCGGCCGGAAAGCATAACCGCGAACAAACCGTTTGTTGATCGCATCACCGAGCTTGCGAAGAGCAAAGACGCTACGACGGCGCAGCTGTCGCTCGCATGGCTGCTGGCCCGGAAGCCGTTCATCGTCCCGATCCCCGGAACAGGCAAAGTCGAGCACGTTCAAGAGAACATCGAATCCATCAAACTTGTACTGACAGCGGAAGACATGAAGGAGATCGCCAGTGCTCTGTCCGAGTTAAAGGTGCATGGCGGTCGTATGAACGAACAACAGATGAAGATCGTAGAGCAGTAGGGCTGATCCGCGCGGGCCGCTTATAGATAAGTCCTGAGAAACGCCGCTCACGTCCGGACCCCCGCGGGCTCGGAGACCACGCGGTTTGTATGAATGGACCGATCCGCGACCCGGGAGTCTGTCGTACGCTTCCCACTGCGCCATTCCGACCTCTGTACGAGTCGGCGACAACCCACCCGGAGCACATTTGAAGCACTTTCACGTATTGCGCGTTTCTGGTCTAATCTTTTGGAAGCAAAACGAGCGAAACATCATAACTGAGTGTGAAAATAGAAAGGGCGTGAACAAGTCGCCCGACAACAAAAATTCGCTCGGTTCCGGGACTTGCGTGTATTTTTGGTTCCGCGCGCGTGCGAGGTGACGATGGCAGAGGCGAAGGCAGAGTACTCGGCGATCTTGCTGGGCGCGACCGGGAACGTGGGCGGACGCATCATGCAGCTTCTGATCAAGAACCCATTGTGTAAGAAGGTGGTGGTGGTGACGCGCCGCAAGACGGAAGCCTTCTCCGACCCCAAGATTTCCGAGGTTGTTGTCAACATGGACCGACTCGAGGAGGACGTTGCGCCGCACGCCCAGCAAGTGGACGTCGCGCTCGCCGCGTTCGGCGTCGGCAAAGGCAGTGCGAAGATGGCCGAGGAGGAGGTGCGCAAGATCGAAATCGCTTACCCGCAGGCCTTTTGTCGCGTTGCTAAGGCTGGAGGCGCTCGTGTGTGCGGGGTTATGACAGCGGCGGGCGCGGACCCCGAGGCCGGGATGAAATACGCGAAAATCATCGGCGAGAAGGAGAAGGCTGTCGAGTCCGTCAAGTTCGACTTCCTTGGAATGTATCGGCCGGCCGTCATTCTGGGCAACTCCAACACGCCGGGCGCACTTGGCTACGTCATGCCACTACTCGACTGGGCGATGCCGTCCAAGTACCACTCGATCCACAAGAACGACCTCGCGCGCGCTATGGTGGCGCAGTCGGAGCAGGCATTCCTTGCGATCGCGCAGGGCAGTGCTCCGAAGGGGGCGACCGTGAAGGTTCTGGAGTACAAGGAAATGGAGTCCTTCTTCGTCAGGGGCGAGAGCGAGGAGCCTTGACCGGCAGCAAGCTGCTTGAGTTGGATTGAAAGCGTTGCGGTGTTTGGGCTCAGATACCCAAGGCGACCGCGGTCGTGGAAGCACGCTGGTAACTACTGAAGGTGAAAACCCCAGTTGTGAGTAGAACCATCGTGGAAAGTGAGCTTCCAATTGATGACGGGCCATTCCTTCAACTCACGGCATGCTGTTTTTTGCCTGGCCCCAACCGCCTTCCCCCAAGTCGGACTGCTGTACAACTACACCATCAGCACCGGCGCCGGCGATTCTCAATTCGGCAACAACGTCCCGGCAACCCGGGGCTTGCTCTTCTTTCCGTACAGCCACTGATCTCCACGCTGAGCAAGCTGGAGACCTGGTCGAAACGTACCCCCCTGTCGGACTTGAATCCGGCCACGGCACACCTGTTCATCATCAGGCTGCTCACGGGCGAAGGCTTCATGCGGCTGTTCTCCACGCACCCGTCCACGAGGATCGCATCGCCCGTTTGCGCGCGATGCGCTAGGCTTTCCAGAGAATCACTGCACCGCGAGAAACGCACCGGTTGGCGTCTCGACGCCGTTCACGGTCAGTACAATCGGCTGATTGCCCGCCACGGGTCCGGACGGCACCGTGAAATTGATCTGATACAATCCGGCATAAGTGGGCGTCAGCCCGGCGTAAGACACTACCGCCGACTTGCCGCCGACCGTCAGCGTGTACGGCGCGGTGATGTTCGCAGCACCAGCCGCCAGGCTTCCGACAACCGCAGCAGGACTCGTTGCGCCCAAACTTACGCAGTACACCGTCAGAATTTCACCTGCTTTCGCCGGCGTGAAGGTCTCTCCCGCGATCAAACCTGGCGGTCCAATCTTCGCTCCCGTCAGCGCGTCCACCGCGACCAACTCGTTCTGACCGCTCGGATTCTGGACGTCGAAGAGAAATTGCGGTGTCTCAGCGGCTACGGCAACGTTCATGCTCGACGATGCGAGCTGATTCGGCTGATCGCAATTGCTGATCACCGAAATCGGAACGGTTTCCGAAGTCGACAAGGGATTTGCCACGGCGTTGATCTGCGTGGTGGAAACGTAAATCAGCGGCCAGCGTGTGTTACCCCCTTCGACGCAGGTGTTGGCCAGGTTGGTGGGCAATGCTCTGTGGACCGTCAGTTCCTTCAGAAAATGGCTCGTGAAAAGAGTAAGCATTGCCGCACCAATAAACACTCCGGATTCGTACAGTCAATGTTGCCGTCTGTTCTTGTTTCAACATTCATCATGGCGCGCCCCATCGCTGGCTTTCATCGACCAGTCCAACTCAAGGTATGAACTTCGACCATTTCGCCTGACAACTTGGATATGCTGATCTGTTGACCCCGATCCGATCGACCATGATCGCCAGTCTTGCGATTCTCGCCTCGCTGCCGGCCACGGCGCAGACCACCGGCAAACCGTGGAGCGGAGTTTTGCGCGACGATCATCGGCGGCCCATCGCTGGTGCATCGGTTCGCGTGGAGTCAGGCGGCCATCGAGCAACCGCAGTGACCGCCAGCGACGGCTCTTTCTCGTTCGCTGCCTTGGCCCCCGCCGCATATACGGTATCCGTTGAATATCAGGGCACGACGGCCACTTGTCCGCAGCCCGTTCAACTGCCCCGCGATGCGAGCGCCGTTTTGGAACTCTCCGCCGGTGGCACGTTATCGATCGTGGACCAAGCCCAAACCGGCCAGGGCTCGGGAGGAGAGAAACTGTCGGGCAAAGCCGTGTCCGATCTGCCCCTGAACAAGCGCGACTTCAGCGCGCTGCTGCTGCTCGCGGCCGGCACCATGACCGATACCAACGGAGCTTCCAATTTCACCCAGCAATTCGCCATCAACGGCCAGCGCGGTACCGCAGCGGTCTTCGCCATGGATGGCGCGGATTCGAGCGATCCGGAAATGGGCGGGGCAACATTCACGAATTTCAATGTCGATGCGGTAGAAGAGATCCACTCTAGTTCCGGCTGGATGCCCGCCGAAATCGGGCAAGGCGCGGCGGGCTATACCGATATCGTGACGCGCTCCGGCACCAACGCACTTCACGGATCGGTGTTCGAGTTCCTGCGCAACGCGGCGCTCGACGCGCGCAATTTCTTCGACCGCCAATCTTTGGCGCAGCCAGAGCGCATTCCGCCCTTCATCCGCAACGAATTCGGCGTCACCAATGGCGGGCCTGTGGTGATTCCCGGCTTCTACAACGGCCGCAACCGCACGTTTTATTTCGCCGAATATCAAGGCTTCCGGCAGGTGCTGAGCGACACCGAGGTGATTCCGGTGCCGACCACTCGAGAGCGCGAAGGCTTCGATTCCACCGCTTTTCCCGGCGATACGCTGATCGTTCCCGTCGACCCGCGCATCGCCAGGATTCTCGCGCGTTATCCGCTACCGAACGATCCCAGCGGTCCCTATGGTGCGCGCACCTACGAGGCTCCTTCGAGGGTTGTCACGGATTCCGATCAATTCTCGATCCGCCTCGATCACAATCTCTCAGATAAGTCGCGTCTGTTCGGCCGCTTCACCATGGCCGACGTCAACGGGCCGATCATCAATCCCAGCCAGACCATCATCGATCCGCAATTTGCCGCGGACTTTCTCGACCGGCAACGCAACGCGGCGATCTCCTGGACGCGCACGCCGTCGCCCACCTTCACCATGGAATCCGGCGTCAGTTTCACGCGCACCACACCGCAGTTCCCCACGCCCGACCACACGGATCCGGCGCTGACCTTCGGCGATGGTTCCTACGAGCCGTTCAATGTTGCCGGGGGAACGGTGATCGGCATTTATGGCAATCTCTTTCAGGTTCGGCAGAATTTCCAATGGATTCGCGGCAAGCATACCTTGAAGGCAGGCGGGGAATGGCGCGGCAATCGCGATACCACCGTTTTTGGAATGAACCCTAACGGCGGATATCAATTCGGCGGCGGAACGGCTTACGCAACAGCTCGGATCGTGTCGACCAGCGGCCTGCACAATATCGCCGTCGGCCAACCGCTGCCCGATGCGCTCACCGGTCTGCTCGAGGCGGCCCCCTTCTCCTTTACCCAAGCGGTCGCGCCGCCGATCTTCTCGCAAGGCGCGGCCATTGGCGATTCGGCGATTCATCGCGACGCCTACAACTTCTACTTCCAGGACACCTGGAAGCTATCCGATCGCCTCACGGTAAACGCAGGCTTGCGCTACGAAATCGAGTCGCGCATCCGCGAAGCAAATTTGCGCACCTCCGCTCCCGTGCTCGGACTCAACACTGGTGTAACTCCCGGTTCCGAAGTGCTGATCAATCCCAGCCCGGCATACAAACTCGATCCGAACGGCTGGGGACCCCGCTTGTCATTCGATTGGCGTGCAGCCTCGAATACCACGGTGCACGTGGGCGGCGCCATCACTACACTGCTCATAAATCTCTACCAGGATAATTCGCTCACCGGCAGTACGCCGTTCGTTCTTTATCCGCATGTGACCGCGGCACCCGGTCAGCCCATCGATTTTGGCGTCTTGATTACGCCGCAGCAGTTGCCGACTGTATACAACACGAGCGGAGCGCCCGTGTTCGCTTCGGGCAATTCTAAACAAGTGCCGGCCAACACGCTGATGAATCTGCTGCTCTACGAGCAACAACTGGCGGCGGTTTCGCCCGGCCATCAAATCACGCAATTTAACATCTTGGGCATTTCGCCGAGCTTCGAGAACGGTTATATCGGCACTTGGACGGCCGGCTTCGAACAGAAGCTCGCCGGTGCAACCATCAACGCAGGATACGTGGGCACCGCCGGAATCAAACTGCCTGCTGTGGATTATCCCAACGGTTTCCCGGGCGCTACCGCGTCGTTCGCCCCTTACAGCCAGTTCGATTCGTCGGGCAATTTCATTGGCGGCTACGGTATGGTAAGCGTGGTCAACAACCGCTCGCATTCCTCCTATCACGCCTTGCAGATCTCGGCCACGCGCGACCTGACGGCATCCGGCTTCGGCTTCCAGGCGAGCTACACATTCTCGAAATCGATCGACGACACCAGCGCCGTGATCACTGCAGGCCTTTCAGGGTCCGGCGCCGTGGCGCAACCCGCGCCCGAAGATCCTTTCGATGCGCGCTTGGACAAAGGACCATCGAATTTCGATGTGAAGCAGGCGTTGTCGTTCAATGTATTTCAGGATCTGCATGCGGACCGCACGCCGCTGCGGAGAGTCCTTGGCCAGACTCTGACGGCGGGTTGGCAGGTGCTCGGCATCGGGACTTTTCAAACTGGACTTCCATTCACCGTCTACTCCGGCATCCAGCAAACCGGCGTGGGATCGATGGGCACCGACCGGCCGGATCAAATTGGAACACCGGTCCTGTCCACCAGCCGCACCGTGCGCGAGGATTACTTCGGGCTGGGCGCCAACAACGCTTCTTATTTCTCAATTCCCATCGGCGTACCCGGTGGAACCGGCCCCAATAGCGGCGTATTCGGCACGTTAGGCCGCAACACATTCCGTGGTCCCGGACTGCATGACATCGATCTCGCATTAATTAAAGATACGCCACTGGTAGAAAGGGCTGGCGGCGCTCGCGCGTTCCTCCAATTCCGCGCCGAATTCTTCAATATGTTTAATTTCGTGAACTTCGGATTACCATCGAACATCCTGCTGGGCCCAGGCTTCGGCGAAATCAGCCGCACCGCGAGCAACTCGCGGCAGATCCAGTTCTCGATGAAGGTGATTTACTAACAAACTAACAAACGGTGGTCAGCCGGGCGGGGATCGAACCCGCATCCCAACTTTTGGCTCTGCAACTTACGGAAGATACGAATAGATCGATTAGTCCTGGGTTACGGCGCATCCGGAAGTTATGTTGGTCCCGAAGTCTGAATCCGGGAAGCTTCGGGCGGATCACGCGCCACTCGTACAAAGCCTACTAGGGTGACACGGGCCCGAAGTCTCAATCTAGTCCATGACGAGGTTTCGCTGCGGACCACGTCTCCAAGAAGAATTGAACATCGGTGGTACTCGCGATGATCGTCAGTTATTCGAACAAGCCCCTGATCCGCTCCTTCAATTGCCTCACATCATCGTGCGTACGTGAACTGGAGCTATCAAACAAAACGTTCGCCTGGCAATCGTTCCACAAAGAAATGAACGCGGCCTCCACTCCTTCCACTGCTTTCCGACGGCGCAACACCACCGCGCCAATATTGCGCTTGCCACCGACTACCGGAAAACCAATGACTGCTATACGCCCGTCCACAGCCATAAAGTCGAATTGCGGCCCCACTGAGCTAAGATAGCGGACCTCGGCGTTCGCGTGCTGACTGAAATGTTCAACGAGCCATTCAACATGTTGGCGCGATCTCGGACCTACACGGATGACTCGACGGAAATCCTCAAGTGGATAGCGCGGATCTTTCAGACGGTGCTCGATAAGCTCGAAATACGGCTGCTCCTCGTCCGCTTCGCCAAGATGTGTTCGCGCCGTCCAAAGGCGTTGCCGTGCGGTCACCGCAAGCGATTCAAGAAAGGACATTACGTCTCCGTATCCCGTTAACACAAACGCGCTTCGCGTAATCAAAAATATGAACCACAACACGCTCGCAAACAAAAGCACGGCGAGCGCTATGAGGGTCGGGCGTGGCGTTCCCGGAAACAGATTTCCCGCCGTCGTCAGCACTAGAGAGACCAGCCAACGACTGCACTCCAGACCTCGGTGCGCGTCCATTTCAGAAGCAGGGCTTTCAAATTGAGTCCGAACCTTAACCGGTATGGATTATCATTATTTGGATTTCTTGATCTGCATGGCTGCTCTGATGCGCCGCTGGTGGCGGACCAGAATAATGGTGCAATCTGTGCCTGGCCTCGACTGGCTGCTCCGTTTAGATGCCCGGTCAAAATCGATAAACGTCGTCCCCACCGCCGTGATATTCAGCACCAACTGCGTATTCGCCGGGATCACCGCGCGCCCGAGATCTGCGCGCCCGAGGCCTGCACCATCGTGTTTCCCGACGTAATCGTCAACGTGAACAGCAGCGTCGGCGGCGACGTGGCCGTTTGCACTTGCACCACCACCGACGCCCCCGTAGGTGCCTGAGCCAGCCACAGCGTCGCCCCTTGCAGCGTTTTCAACGCATTGAAAAACGCCGGCACTTGCCCGACGTTCGACCCAATCGCCAGCGTCCCCGGAACCACGAATCGTGAGCAGACCACCGCAAACCCCCTGAATATTCGTGATCCCCAGCGCTTTCCCCACTTGCAGATTCCCGCGCCACGCCGATTCTATCTGTTAAAAGCGACTACGGCCCGCTACTTTCTCGTTGTCGCGCTTGTTGTCGCGCAGCGTGCGTTGTACCCATTTCCAGTAGTAGCTGTTGTATGTTCGGAACTCCCACCAATTCTCGTCAGATCCGCGCCGCGATGCCTCGTCCTCTAGCACTTTGAGGTACTTTCCTACCGCCTCGTCATCCGGTGCCTTAGTCTGTCCAGAAAGAATCTTGGCTTCTGCCGTGTCCACGTCCTCGTGACCCAATTGCTCTATGGCGTATGCCTGCGCGACCACATACCAACTTCCGGCAAGTGCGAGTACCAGGTACGCGACGAGCAATCTGAACACCGGGATCGAACGCCCAACCCGCCATTGAAATAGAGCAAGAATGGTGCTCCATAAACCTCATCGCCGCCACGACAACAACAACGGGGCTGGCCGTAAAAAGCAAGCTCGATTCCAACATCTATCCTCCGGGGCTCAAGATTTCCGATCAGCAAATGGCCGAACTCCAACTCCGGAGAGACAAGTGTCACGGCGATTGGAACTATAAGCTTTTAGCCAGAAGTTGACACAGTTATTTCCTGATAGCTCCTAAGTGAGCCAGAAACTCCGTTACCGTCCCACACACACGGGCGTTGCGCAATAATAACTGTTTTCTGTGCAGATCAGTCGGTGGACAGCTCCGCACTTCTGGCACGTGAGCACTTTCGCCGGACTGAGAGCCGGTCGCCACAAAGCGTACAGCGCTTGCCGGCTGAACGCGTCTTTAGTTGACTGTTTCTAGGAACGGGGGGAAGCATGGCGCTTATTAGCTCGGCTCGTACGCTGATGCTAGCGACTATCGGAATCTGCGCCTTGTCTGCGCAGACGGTGAAGGTCTCTTGGGACAAAGTGGAGCGCGTCTCAAACACAACGCCAACACTGCAAGTTGTCGTGAATCCACCGTTGAGGCCCGGTTCCGCCATCCACGATCGGGTCTACGCCGACCTGCACAATTTCGGGTTCGACTACGTCCGGTACGTGCCCTGGTTACCTTATCCGAAGCTCGCAGTGGCGGAACTGGAGCCGCCCACGAATGGCAAGACATCCTGGGATTTCTCACTCATCGATCCGATGACGCTCGATTTCCTGAATGCCCAGAAGGGTCATAGCCTGATGCTGAATTTCAGCACCATTCCGGCCTGGATGTGGAAGACGCCGAAGCCCGTCGCTTATCCGCAGGATCCCGACGAGGTGAGCTGGGACTACACACAAGGTTCCGAGCTCCGCGATCCTTCCTGCAAAGAGGTCGCCGATTACTACGCAAGACTGGTGAGCTGGTATGTGAACGGCGGATTCACCGACGAGTACGGTAAGCGATATGAGTCCGGCCATCACTTCAAGATTGATTATTGGGAGGTCCTCAACGAAATCGATTTCGAGCACAAAATGAGTCCACGGTTGTATGGGTCGATTTACGACGCAGTGGTTGCTGCTATTCACAAGGTGTCACCGGAAACGAAGTTCGTCGCACTCGCGCTAGCCGACCCTAGCGGTGATCCGGCGATGTTTGAGTATTTCCTGAACCCAAGGAACCACAAGCGGGGGACGCCGCTCGACATGATCTCTTATCATTTTTATGCCGTCCCGTCATCCGACGAGAGTCCCGAAATCCAGCAGCACACGTTCTTTGATCAGGCCGATCGCTTCTTCGTTACCGTGCGCTATGTCGAGCAGATCCGCAAGCGGCTGTCGCCGTCTACCAAGACCGACACGAATGAGCTTGGCGTCATCTCCGCCGACGATCTCGCACAAGGAACTCCCGGCCACGTGGTTCAGCCGATACCAGATTCCTATTGGCATCTTGCCGCGTCGCTGTATGCGTATCTGTTTGGCCAGCTGACCGAGTTGGGAATCGACGTCGCCGGAGAGTCACAGTTAGTGGGATATCCAACCCAGTTTCCGAGCGTCTCGATGGTCGATTGGAATACCGGCGCACCGAATGCCCGGTACCGCGTTCTTGGGTTGTTGAGAAACAATTTCGGGCCCGGTGACAAGGTCGTTACGGCCGACAGCGGTTCTCCTTCCGTTTACGCGCTTGGCTTCATTGGGCGTGACGGCACTCGGAAGCTGTTGCTGGTAAACAAGCGTGAGCGGACCTTTGACTTGACCCTGCCCCAGTCGGCTAAGCAAGTTGAGGCTGTGAATCACATCACCAGGGGTGACCCTCCCGCGAGGTCCTTCCCGAACAGCAACAAGTTGCAGTTACAGGCGCAGGAGGTTGCTGTTGTTACCTTCTGACTGAGTGAAGCGAGCATAACAAACGAAGAGTTTCGGATGGGCCGATCCTCAGCAACTGAAGTCACGATCGTCGATTTCCGATGCGAGATGAACGAACGATACAGATTACCGGTCCCGGAAGTTCCTCACGTGCGTTGCGACGGGCTCGCATCTCCGTCTCCCTTGTTTTCCTGATCCACGGGATTCTCGTTTCGAACTGGCTGTCGCGGATTCCCGCAGTGCAGGCGAAGCTGCATCTTTCGGTGGGGATTCTGGGCGCAACGCTGCTGGCTACGGCGGCCGGCGCGCTTATCGCCATGCCGCTGACCTCGAAGCTGGTGGGACGATTCGGGAGTGCGCGCGTGACGCGCGTCTCCACCCTATTGCTGTGCATCTGCGTGGTGCTTCCCGGGTTGGCGTGGAATACGCCTGTGCTCGCGGCGGCTCTTTTTGCCTATGGGGCCGCAGCGGGCCTCATGGACGTGGCCATGAACACGGAGGGCGTGGCGGTGGAAGCCGCCTATTCTCGCCCCGTCATGGTGGGCTTTCATGCGCTGTTCAGCTTTGGCGGGATGATTGGGTCGTTGATGGGCAGCTTGGCCGCGGGCTACGCGATTGAGCCGCAATGGCATTTGGCTGCGGTGGGCGGAGCGCTCGCCGCCGCGTCCATTCCAGTGTGCCGCCACATGTTGGTAAACGCGTCGGAGCCGCTGCCGGATACGAGTTCCACGTGCGAGTTGCTGCGTCCCCTGATTGGGCTCGGCTTGGTGGCATTCTGCATCCTGCTCGGTGAGGGAGCGATGGCCGACTGGAGCGCCGTGTATCTTGGACAGCTCTCCAGCCCCGGAGTGGCGCCCCTGGGTTACGCCGTGTTTTCGCTATCGATGGCGCTCGGAAGGCTGCGTGGAGACTGGTTCCACGAGCGCCTCGGCTCCGTCGCCACGGTGCGGTGGGGCAGCGCGGTGGCGGCTGCCGGTCTGGGAATCGCGCTTCTGGCAGACGGCGTACCCGCCACACTGGCCGGCTTCGCCTGCGCGGGATGGGGATTCTCCGCGATTTTTCCGATCCTGTGCTCAGTGGCGGGCAAGAAGGCCGCGGGGAAGCCGCAGGCCGGAATTGCCGCCGTCTCCGCCACCGGCTATCTCGGCTTCCTCGTTGGTCCTCCCATGATCGGCTTCTTGGCCCAGGCCTCCTCGCTGAGAATGGCGCTGCTGCTGGTGGCCGCGCTCAGCGGGCTGGCCTCGGTGATGGCTCGCGTCGCGCGGATCAACTCACGCGATGTGCTGCCGGGCCCACGTGTGCCATGACCTTAGATATTTCCGATCCGGTCGGCGGGTTGCTGGTTCCTCAACGTCGGCGGGGTACAACACCACGAGATAGTGAGCTAGTTTATTTTACGTCGCCCTGACGCCAGCGGAGCTTTGAGAACGGCTTTAGGGCATTTTCCTCGTCGTTGACCATCTCCCTTAATCGGAAATTGGATCATGTTGTTGTTCGTTGTGGTGATCTCTGAAATCTTGGTCGTAACCTCTGTCAATATCCTGCCGCTCTTCTTAATGATGCAGATGTGGGATTCGTACGAGATGAATTGTTCGGGCGCAGGAGGCTGAGCGGGGTTTTTGCCGGGGCTATGGCATGCGAGTCACGTGGTCCGGGCCTTGAACATTGAGAGAACGGATTCATAACCTTATAATCTTATGACGATCGGCTGATTCGCGAGCGGCCAACACGATCTCATTCACTCGATAGATGTCTGCGAGGCTCAAACCAGCCGGGACGCCATGATAGAGTGCCTCGATGAAATCGAGAAACAGGGAACCATCTGATGGCAGATTGCTAACCTCGCGCGGCGCTCGTGCATCTGTAACTAGCGTCACGCCGGTAGCCGCCTGGTACTCAACGACGCCGCGCGTACCAGCGATGCGCAGTCTGTCGTCTCCCCAGGAGGACGCGGTGTCCGGCCGTAGATAGTCCATGTGAAGCGTGGCGGTGCCGCGGTTGTCCAGTTGGAAGATCGTGGCCGTCGTGTTTTCCATGTCGCGAAGCTCCGAGTAGCCAACGCGCCCTTCGAATGAGACCGCCTCGACCAATTCACGGCCACTGGTGAAGCGCATCAGGTCAACCATGTGCACGCCGATGAACGGAATGGTTCCACCGTACGTCGTGCGGTTTCGCATCCACTCGGCGCGCTCGCCTAGCTGGTAGGACTTTTGGGCTGCGATCTGTGCGACTTCGCCGATCTCGCCAGCCTCGACGATCTGCTTCATGGCGCGATACCGCGCCTCGAACCGCATTGAGATCAGCATCGTCAGGTGAATGCCGCTCTCGGCGACGGCCTGCCGGATGCGATCAAGATCCGCAACCGTTATTGCGAGCGGCTTTTCGGCGACGATATGAATCTTCCGCTTCGCGCACTCGAGAATAATCTCGGCGCGCTCGCCATTGGCGCCGCAGACGCCTACTATATCGAGGGATTCACGGTTCAGCAGCTCGCGCCAGTCGCTGTATCGTCGCACTCCCGCGCCATGTTTACCCTCTGCAACGTGTGCCACCAGCCGTGGATCGGGGTCTTGAATAGCCACCAATTGGAGATCCGGTAACCGATCCATAGGATCGAGGATTTCGCCAATGTGTCCTTCTAGGCCGATAAGGGCAAGCCGTACTTTCTTCGGAAGCCTCACGATTTGACCCGCTGCCATCTGAGGGGCGAGCGCCACGCCGGTAACCCAGGCGCGCCGCGAAAGTGTTCGCATGCTGAGATTCTTACACAGCCAAGGCATCGAATCATGCGCCGTCGGCCCGGGGAGAAGCCAATGAGGCTTCTTTGGTCGGCTCGCGGGTCGGCGTCTCAAATCGCCCCCAGATGGAGGTCAGACAGCCGGTCCATCGGATTGAGGAAGCATCGATTCGCCCGCTTTTCAGGACGTTTCGCTTAGTGCCCCCCATTAACGTACAGCACCGGAGGGCCCTGCTCTCAAGATTGGACCGAGCAGACCCTATTGACAGAAACCGGGCGGAAGTCCCAACTCCGCTTTGCCTAGAGTTTACATCGATTCATATCGACACTCCCCTGCGCTCCAGAGCGATCTGTTCGAACGTTCTGCCGTCATTGGGTTTGATGAACGCTAGTAAGCCGGACGGGTATCCTGCGATTGAGCTGGCGAGCCGGCGACCAGCGCGATGATCGCTCCTGGAATTGCGAGCGCGATGACTCGGGCCGTGGGCTGCCAGGTCCGTTACATGACTTTAGGACGAATCTCCCCCGGCTCCCGTTTGGGAGATTCTTTTCGAACCGGAAGCGAAGGGCTCCCCTGTGCGGACCTTGGTACCATGCCCGTCTTTCGCGGGCTGCGGGTGCTGGCGCCGGTGTAGGCGTGGTGGACTGATCGATACGGGTACGGTCGTCCGCCTAATTCTGCACGAACGCGTGATCGATTGCGTCTTAAGCTCCGTGCTGCGGGTTTCGTCGCTCGGCCTGACATTCGCTACACCCTACGCGGGTTTCGTAGCTCGCCCGGATCTTTTGTGGCTGTAATCTCTCTGGCCCTACGGAGCGCCGCGCGGCGACGAACTGAACTATGCTTACAAGAAAATGCGGATCGATTCCAAAAGCAGTGTAGGCGATTAAACTGCCCGCCAATTATTGGATTTCTGGCGACGACACCTTCCGCCACCAAAGACTCAGGAAGTCCGAATCCGGAAAGTTTAAAAGAATGTCCAGATGGCGCATTCCAAAAAGCTCCTGCGTACTCTGCGGTTCAACGCACGGATCTAGGGTACTTTTCCACTGTTTTTCAATCCTCCACAACCATCAGGTTTTGGAGGATCGTGCCCAAGATGGCTCGGCCAGGTTCTGTGCAGGGTCGCCAATTGTTTCATGCCGTTTTGTTCTCCCCGCGCTCGCGTGCGATTTGCCCGAACCGTGCGCCCATCATCTGCCAGCACCCACGGCTTACGAGCGTATTCCTGAAACGACCGGCGGATGCAGTCGGCATGTGCCCGATCGATTTCCATGGGGCGAGCCTTCCGGCTGCGCTGCGCCTCCACCCGATCAGCGTCGAACCGGAGCCGCGAGCAAATCGGCGACAATATCTCCCGCCTTGCTGCTATTTAGCAGGGCCCACAATACTGACCGGTATTCGCTTTCTTGACACCACGACTGTCAAGATCAGGTCCAATGCACGTGGCTAGGAACCCATTCGCAACAACATAATGACCGACTCGTTTGAAGTACCTCGGTGCTGTCAGATCATGTGCCCCAATCGCCAAGGTAGTCTCTCGTATAATTTACCGTCGGCCTCTCTCCCTCCTGTAGTAGCATCGGAAGTGGTCGATATCCATAGCCATATCTTGTTCGGCCTCGACGATGGCGCTAAAACCTTAGACGACTCCATCGTCATGATGCGCCTGGCGGCCGATTCTGGCACAACCGACATCGTCGCCACACCCCACGCGAGCACCGAGTTTAGGTTCAACCCAGATTTGATCAGCCAGAAAATCGCTGAACTGCAAGCTGCTGTCGGACCCCTGCCGCGCGTCCACTCCGGGTGCGATTTCCATCTCACCCTGGAGAATATTCAGGACGCTCTGGCGAATCCAGCCAAGTACGCCATCAATCATCTCTGTTATCTCCTGGTCGAATTCCCCGACGTCCTTATCCCCCGTACCACTCAGGAAATCTTCGATCGCCTCCTCGGGGCCGGTCTCACGCCCATCATCACCCACCCCGAACGCAACGCCCTCCTGCACACCCGTCTCGATCAATTGCAGTCCTGGGTCGAAAACGGCGCGCTCGTGCAAGTTACTGCGGGATCTTTGCTAGGCGGCTTCGGACGCACGGCCAAGTCCGTAGCCACCGAGCTGGTAAACCGCAATCTAGTGCACTTCATCGCCAGTGACGCCCACGACACCAGACACCGCACGCCTTTGCTCCGCGATGCCTATGATTACGTCGCGACGATCTGGAGCGAGCGGCTCAGTGAAACGCTCTTCACGACCTTTCCAAAGGCCGTCATCGCGGGCGAAGCGATTCCGCTGCTCGATCGCGAGGCCGCATCCGCGAAGCGAAAATGGTACCGGTTGGGCTTCTGACCATCTTATATGTAACTAGAGAAACCGAACCCGTTCTATCATAGTGCTGTAAATGTTCCGCCGTCTGGCCGGCGCCTTGGCATCCGTCATCTTCGGCTATGCCAGCTATTGGTCAGTGCGTCTGGCGATCGCAGACCACTTCGCGCGAGACCACTCTGCCACCGCCATCGAGCGCGCGATACGGCTGGCGCCCAACAACCCCGAATACTACTTGCGTCTTGCCGACGTAAGCCCACCCGCGGCCCCCGCTGCTATCGAACGCGCCGTCGAACTGAATCCCCTGAACTCGTCCGTCTGGCTTGAGCGCGCCCAAGTCGCGGAAGATCGCAAGGATTACCCCGCAGCCGAAACTTACCTGCTTCGCGCTGTCGAGCTCGATCGAACACTTGCGCCGCGCTGGTCCCTCACCGCGTACTATTTTCGCCGTCATGCTCCCCAACGCTTTTGGCCCGCCGTCCGCGCCGCGCTGGATGTTTCCTATGACGATGTCACACCGCTGTTCGAAATGTGCTGGAAGCTCGCCCCCGAACCCGCCCGCATCCTGCACGATGCGATCCCCGCGCGCCCCGCTGTTCTCCGCCAGTACCTCGATTTTCTACTCGCGCAGAATCGCCCCGACCTCGCCGCTCCAGTTGTCAAACAACTGCTTCAAAACCCCGCCCCGGACTCGCTCGGATCTCTGCTGGACTATTGCGATCTCCTTCTCTCAAAGGGCAACCTTTCCCCGGCCCCTGGAGACCTGGAACATCTTGGCCTCCAAACGCCTCCTGAACGATCCGCCGCTCGCCCCGGCGCAAGGCCTCAGCTTAACCAACTCCCGCTTCGAATTCCCCTTCCTCTCGCGCGGATTCGATTGGCGCCTCGAGCAGTCGGAAGGTGTATTCGCTGTTCGCCGCGGTTCACCTGCTCTACTGCGCTTCGACTTTTCCGGCAAGCAGCCCGAAATCTGCGAACTTCTGAGCCGCTACCTCCCCCTTGAGCCTTCTCGCCATTATCGTTTGACCGTCACTTATGAAACGACCACGCTTTCTGGCAACACCGGCCTCAAATGGCGTGTCCTCGACTCCGTCGCCGGCTCCGATCTGCTGCCGGAAGCGTGGCTGCACGCCAGCGAAGGCTCGCCACTGCGGCAGCAGTTTGCTTTCTCCGTCGCCTCCGGAGTTCGCTTGGGCCGCTTGTTATTGGAATACGATCGCATCCCAGGGACCGTGCTGATCGAAGGTTCGCTTTCCTTGCGCGCCGTGGAACTGGCTTTCGCCAAATGACACTCCCGCGGAAACTCGCTCCGCCGCCTCGTTGGCTGACTGTCGGCTCCACGCTCGCCCTGCTCCTCATCCTGTGCGGCGCCATCCTTACCCGTATGGTCAAAATACTCAAAGCCTTTGAGAGCGTTGAACCTGCGATGATGGACAGGCTGCATGAAGACCAATGAGTGGGCGCGACTGCTGGCTTACGTGACTGGGCTAATAAACCAACAGGTGCTATTGCAGAACGAGTACCTGGCAGCGGAGAACCGCATTCTGCGAGCGCAGCTGCCCAAGCGACTTCGGCTTACAGATCCACGGAGATGTACGCTGGCAGAAATCGGAAAACGGCTCGGCCGCAAGGCGCTGGAGCAAGTCGCCTGCGTGGTGAAACCGGAGACGATTCTGGGGTGGTACCGACGACTGATCGCGCAGAAGTTTGATGGGTCGAGATTTCGCGCCTATCCCGGGAGGCCTCGGATCGGACGCGAGCTCAGCGAACTGGTGGTCCGGATGGCGAGAGAGAATCCGGGTTGGGGTTATGACCGGATCGTGGGAGCCCTTTCCAATCTTGGACAGAAACTCTCGGATCAGACCGTGGGCAACATTCTTCGCCGGCACGGGATTCCGCCTGCCCGGAAACGGAGCGGGAACACGACGTGGAAGGACTTCATCACAGCGCATATGGCGGTGTTGGCCGGTGCCGACTTCTTCACCGTAGAAGTGTTGACATGGCGAGGTCTGATCACCTACTACGTGCTGTTCTTCCTGCATGTGGAGACCCGACGTGTAAGCCTGGCCGGTATCACCCGGCATCCCACCGAAGAGTGGATGACACAAATGGGTCGCAACGCGATTGACGAGACGTCCGGGTATCTGCGCCAACATCGGTTCGTGCTTCACGACCGCGATACGAAGTTCTGCGAGGAGTTCCGGAAGACGCTGGCAGCAGGAGATGTGAAGTGCCTGCGACTTCCAGCGCGTAGCCCGAACCTGAATGCTTTTGCGGAACGCTGGGTGCGATCGGTTAAAGAGGAATGCCTGTCCAAGCTGATCCTGTTCGGCGAAGGTTCATTGAGGAGAGCGCTCACCCAATTCCAGGAGCATTATCTCAGCGAACGCAATCACCAGGGGAAAGGGAATATTCTATTATTTCCTAGGGCTGACCAGCTGCCGACATCGTATGGACCATCGGTCGGGTGCCAGCAGAGACTCGGCGGTCTTCTCAAGTATTACTACCGGCGGGCCGCATGAGTTTTTTGGCCATACGGACATGGACCGGTTGTACTTGCGAGGTCGGGAAAAT
Organism: Bryobacterales bacterium; assembly: GCA_003162425.1. Lineage (GTDB taxonomy): Bacteria > Acidobacteriota > Terriglobia > Bryobacterales > Bryobacteraceae > Palsa-89. The sequence continues at coordinate 41,131 of PMOK01000306.1, forward strand.
GTTCACAAGAGGCTGCTGGTACAAGCGGCGGCGTGTAATCTGGCATTGTTGCTGAGGTCTTTGTATGGGGCCGGCAAACCTAAAGCCGCCCACGATCTCAAGGGCGCCGCCATTTTTGTGTTTCTACGGCTCATGAGCGTTCTAGTCGAGGCAGAATGCGTTGAAAGAGATTTTCGAGCATCACCACACCTGGCATTCAACGACCATCAAGTGAGTCGTAGTAGTTTCTGTCGTTCCTCAAAACCGGCAGTTTAAACACGGGCTGCTAGCGCCGTGGACGATCTGGCGAATCTTGCAATACTCGCTCACGTTTATCGATATGCGCCGAACGCTCTTTGCCGTCCGCATCGAGAAGTATAAGCCTATCTTTCTCAATCACGAATTTTATGGAACGGTGAATGGGGGCTTTGATTGGTTGCTCGTATTGCACCGTGTACGACCACCGGCAAACACGGTCGGCGAAACCAGCGAAAAAAATGCCGGATCCTCGGCGTACTCGCGACAGGCCACAATCCACATCTGCGCTCCATGCTTCCGCATGAGAACCGGTAGATTGCGTTCCAGCCGCAGTCGCAGCCACTCCTGTTGTATCCGCGCCTGCTCCCGCAAGGGCGGAAGTGTGGGAACCTCGGCGAAAAGCACGGTTGAGAGAAAGATCGCGGCAAGAGCACGGCGCATAGCAGCTAACAGGATACAGCAGAGGCGGCCGGCTGCGGCCCGCGTCACGGCAGAGTGTAGGTTAGCCCCAACGTGAACTGGAAGGAGTTCTTCTTGAACCCCGCGGGGGGATCGTTCAGAAATGTATCGATGACGCCCGTGGAGGCGCCCAGGCGCTTGTACACCGGCAAGGTCAGCAGGGTATTGAAGGAAGCCGAATACGCCCTGGTGTCGTTCCAGGCGGGCTGAATGGAAAGCTGCTGATCAGCCACCAGCCCGCGCTTGAATTTGCGTCTGTAATGCTCGGCGAAAATTGAGCCAATTAGGTCCTGGTCCGGCGGTTCCTCGAACTGCTGGCGAATATAAACCACGCTGCCCTTCAGATCCAGCGTTTGATTGGGATCCTGAATCACCGTCCATCCGATGCCGCCCCCGTAGGTCTGCTGAAGAGTCAAGCCCTGCGAAAAGTTGTGATCGTAGACGGCTTGCCCAAATACGAATATGCTATGGTCCAGATATTCGTCGCGCTCCGCGTCGCCATGGAAGATCGAGGTTTTTGCGGTAGGCGTGCCCGGCTGCGACAACTCGCCGTAAGAGGCGGAGAAATCGAAAATCGTGCGATTTCGAGGCGCGATCCAGCTCTCACCTGGTTCGGCTCGAACCAGACTGATGGCGCCATTGAAAGTCTTATCGTCCTGGGTGGCCTCGACAAGTGTGCCGCCCAGAGTGACAGCACCGGCCCAACCATGTAGAAATCCCGGCGCGTGGTGCAGGGCTTTATCGAAAGTTGATTGGTCGACGATAGCGCTCGAATCGCCTACTGGAATGGATTGCGGAGGTTGAGGCGGGGACGCGACCTGAAGAGTCTGGTTCTCCATGCTGAGCGTTCCTTGCGGAATGGCCGCGGTTTCGCTGTGCTTGCCAAGTTGAACGCCCTTGCGGATAACAGCGACTTTTGATGACGTGTGCAGTTCTTTTACCTTACTCCAAGCGACGGTAATATCTCCGAGCACATCGCTCTTGAACTTTACCGATGAGCCGCTGGAACTAACGAATTTACCGGCCAGATTATCGCCGTTGACGAAAACAATGGTATCCGGACCGGACGCCGGCGCTTGGGCTGAGGCGTGCTGCGCCACGCCGGCTAAAGCAAGAAAGCATCCGAGGAAACGAGGCATGATTTCAAGGTAGCAGGGTACTGAGTTTGAATGAAGTGCCCAGTAACTTGCCCCCGCCTTTATGCCAGCAGATGAAAAGATTACGATAGACATTATGAATTCGATGACTCGGCGAGGCGCAGTTGGTTTGACGGCCCTAGCCGCGGCGTCTTACAAGCGCATTCTCGGCGCGAACGAACGCATACAAGTTGGATTCATCGGCTTCGGGTTGATCGGCAGCCAGCACGTTCACGATTTCAAGAATCAAACCGATGTGGATCTGGCGGCAATGTGCGATGTTTATCAGCCGCGCCTTGAACAAGGCGTAGCCGCATGCGGTCAAACTGCCAAGCCATATACCGACTTCCGGAAGATGCTCGAAAACAAAGATCTCGAAGCCATCGTCATATGCACTCCGGACCACTGGCACGCATTGATGACGATCATGGCGTGCGCCGCCGGCAAAGATGTCTACGTGGAGAAGCCCGTCTCGCTGTTCGTCCGCGAAGGCCGCTGGATGATTGATGCGGCGCGACGTTACAACCGCATTGTCCAGGACGGCACACAGCAGCGTTCCGGCAAACATTATCAACATGCCAAGCAACTGATCGAACAAGGCTACATCGGCCCCATCATGAGCGCGCGGTCCGGTTCGTTCCGAAACGTCATGCCGGGGTTCGGCTCTCCTGCGGATTCCGCGGCGCCGAATGACTTCGACTACAACATGTGGCTCGGCCCTGCTCCCGAGCGGCCTTACAACAAAATGCGCGGTCTATATCATTTCCGTTGGTACTGGGACGATCTGCGCCGTTGCGGCGCACTGTTAACCAGTGAAGGGCCTTGGCCCTCAGTGCTGACAGAAACGGCGTAAGGAGCATATGATGCGAAGAAGGCGTGGCTCGGCAAGCTAAAGCCGACCTATATTTTGGCGCCTGCGTGCCCGTTGTTAACCATGGCTCCGGTACATGGTGGTCAGTGATGTGGTGGCGGCGCGTTGAGCAATCAGCGTGTTAGACCCCGTTGGAGACAATTCTTAAACCGACTGCGACCGGGCCGGGCCTCGTCTAAATCCACAGATGAGGTGAACCCATGCCAAAGCAAGACAGGAAGAAGAAGACCCGACGAGGAAAGCGATCCCAAGATTGGGAAGCGCTGCCACCGCTGAATCAAAATGCGGCTGGTATCGATGTGGGGAGTGCGGAACATTACGTAGCCGTGCCAGCGGGACGCGACGCAGAGCCGGTGCAAAAGTTTGGCAGTTTCACTGCGGACTTGCACCGCATGGCTCGATGGTTGAAAGCCTGCGGCATCCAAACGGTGGCGATGCAGGCGACGGGAGTGTACTGGATGGCGCTGTATCAGATATTGGAAGAGCACGGCCTCCAGGTGAACGTGGTCAACGCGCATCACACTAAGACACTGCCTGGCAGGAAAAGCGACGTGTTGGAATGTCAGTGGTTACAAAAGCTGCATACCTTCGGGCTGCTGAACAATTCCTTTCAACCGGCCGAAGAGATTAGGGTCTTGCGAACCTACCTGCGGCAACGGGAGAAGTTGGTGGCGGCGGCCAGCACTTGCATCCAGCATATTCAAAAAGCTTTGACGGAGATGAACATTCAGTTGGCGAACGTGATCAGCGATATCAGCGGCCTGACCGGAATGGCAATCCTGCGCGCGATCGTGAGCGGCGAAAGAAACCCGCAGGCTTTGGCCCGATTGAAGAACGAACGAATTCAAGCTAGTCGAGAGGAAATTGCTCAAAGTCTGGAAGGAAATTGGCGACCGGAATTGCTGTTTGTGCTGGAGCAGAGTCTAGCCTTGTATGACAGCTATCAAATGAAGATCGGCGAATGCGACCTCCGGATTGAAGTCCATCTGAAGAGCATGGAAGCGAAAACGGCTGAGCAGCAGCCTGCACCAAAGGCGCCAAACGCGCGAGGCCATCGAAAGCAGACGCCATGTTTTGATCTTGCTTCACAACTCTATCGCATCGCCGGTGTGGACCTTACACAGATCGATGGGATACAAGTACAAACTGCGCAGACGCTGATCTCCGAAGTGGGAGTGGATATGAGTCGTTGGAAGTCAGAAAAGCAGTTCGCGTCCTGGTTGGGATTGTGCCCGGACCATCGCATCAGTGGCGGCAAAGTGCTAAAACGCGGTACCCGCCACGTAGTCAACCGAGCCGCTACCGCCCTGCGCATGGCGGCCTGGAGCTTGTTTCGAAGCCGAAGTGCATTGGGCGCCAATTTCAGAAGACTGCGGCGAAAACTGGGAGCACCCAAAGCGGTTACCGCAATGGCTCACAAACTCGCCAGGCTAGTGTACCGCATGCTGAAATTTGGCCAGGGATATGTTGATAAGGGAATGGAACACTATGAAGCCAAATATCGACAAGATCAGATCAAGTGGCTCGCCAAGAGCGCCGCGGCTCTAAATCTCCAACTTACTCCATAAGCGGAAGTTGTCGATTGAGTTTCTGGAGACTACAGGGTGGGCCTGTTCGTCCGGGTCCCCGGACGAATCGGCTCGACCACTGGCCAGTTAACAGGTAGACAAGCGAGGGCGAATCACTTTTTGAGCGGTAGCATTAGCATCGCAGGAATAACCGATGCACTGATTCCACAGGAGTTGCTCAGCATTGCGTCCGCGTAATCGGCGCGGAGAACAGAATAATCGAACGCACCCTCCGTGTTAACTGGCGAGTCGAACGCGCCCATTCATTCGGGGACCCGAACGAACAGGCCCACCCTGTAGTTAACAGGCCTGCGCCTTTTCGAGCGGAGGTCTAGGCGGAGCTTAAACGATCTCTCCGTCGGTTTATGCAATAGGTTCCACGGAAGTGTTCCTCCTGCGACTGAATCGCTCGCCCATCTGGTAGAATTCGGCACATGGCCACAAATACAGAATGCCTGATTGGCATTGACCTCGCGAATGCTCTTAACAAGGTCGTTTCCGCGATGAAGTTGGGAACCTCCAAACGAGGTATCGGACTTCGTTGTCCTGAATGCCTGTAAATCCCCACCGGAGCGGCCTAGGAACGCCCGCCCACTTCGAGCACTTGAAGAGAAATCCGAAGTGCTCTCTAAGTGACGCCTGACCTCCAGCATCCCACGGACCCGTTTAGACTAAGGTTTGCCGATCCCATCACGATCCGAAACAAAGCTTGCGTTCCGCGTATTGGACGCGATTCGAAATCACTCCCAGGTGAAGCCGTCCGCCCAGTTGACCGAAAGTGGGCATCGTAGAGTGTCCCAAAACGTGTCACGCAGCCTGCTGCCTACGAATGTGTCGTTGTCTCCGCGCCGCCTCCAGCTTCCGGTCCCTCTCGGCATGAATCTCCTGCTGATGCCCAGCGAGCCTGTCCTTCGAATGGAAATAAATAGGATGATAGCGTTTGTTGCGTAGTATAGCCATTATCCGCTCGATGTGCTTATGCGATGGTGGAATTGGAGAAGCATTTAGTCTACCGTGTATGAGGAGAATGCCGTACCGCTTGGCCTTCTTCTGCTCCGAATGGCGCACAGAGGGTAGAAGCTCCAAATCAAGAATATATTTGATGTGCCGAGCGTGAAGAAATTCGTAGTCTGCGTTGGTTTTCGGTTCCGATCCTTTATAGACGCCCTGGTCTACTTCCCCAAAATGAACACGTGTGGTGCCAGCAACAGTTTGTGCCTCAGAGGAGGTCGACGCATCGACTGTTGCTGCTCCCAGCATCGTCGCACCGACTAACGCACTATTCTCGCCAATCTCATGATTGGGCCGGTCTGAAGCAAGAGCCAGTGCCGCTATGAATATCGAGGCTGCGCAGCGAAAGATGATCACGGTGTCTAACGGAAGCCCAAGACTCGCAACGGTCCGAAGTATTTGCCTCCGGTGCGGTACCCTTTACCTCTCCCGCTGTTACAGTGTAGCGCCGAAGGGCCGGATCACTCGTAAGCAGCCGTCTATTTCTTTCCTTCCTTCTTCCGCTTGGCCGCCCAGTATGCCTTCATGCGATTTGATTGCGCTTTGCGCGCTACGGCGGACAGGCCCCTCCGTTTCTTGGCGGTTGCAGCAGGCACAGGAGCAACTGGAGCCACCTGAGCAGCAGCAGCAGCAGCGGCAGCAACGAGATTCTTCGGAGGGCGGCCACGCCTTTTGGCGGGACCCTGGAGCGCCTCAATCGCGCGGTTTAGCTTGTCGCGCTCTGCGATGAGTAGCGCGATGATGTGTTCGGTCGGCATAAGGGGTGATCGTAGCACGGATTTTACATGCGACCGAACGCGCGATCGTCCTCCGCCGGAACCAATTCGTGCCGTCAGCCTTGAACCGGCTGCCTAAGCGTGGCGTCGCCCAGGCAAACCTTCGTCGCTTCGTGGCTGTTTCACCTCACATGTGACGTGCACGCACAGTTCCCCCGCAAAAACTCATTCCGGCAGGTGAATATTTCAAACGGTCGCCGATTTGCTACTGTCGAATCCCATGCGTCTATTGATGATTGCTCTACTGCCCCTGCTCACTTCTGTGCCTCTCGCGGCACAAGACGCCGAGGCGCAAAAGAAATTCGCCGGTACGTGGGAGGCGAAGTGGAAGGACAAGGTGATTTGCACAGTCATGCTGAAGGCTGGTGAGCACATCTCCGGAGAAATGGAGGCCTGCAACATTAACGCCGATGCAAACGGGGACCTTCAAGAGCCGGAGTCCACCGATCATTCAGACCCTCCTTCCCCCATCCTCAACGCAAAACTGCAAGGCGATACACTGAGGTTCGAGATGAAAGACGACGATGATGTTTTGAAATTCGAAATGAAGTTGCTTGGCGATGGACGGGCAGAGTTGAGAATCCTGGATGCTCCGGTCCCAATCAAGCCGATTCACTTCGATCGAAAGTAGGCGGTCAGCCGTCCCGGACAAGAATGCACTGGATGGCCTTCAACGCACTTCTTGGGCGCTAAGAAGGACGGGAAGAGTTTTCGGCGCTAAGGGTTGGCTATTACTTCTGCCTTGTCGTTAGTTGCAGCGCCCGGTCCAGTGCGGACGGAATCCCTCGCCCTCTCAACCCGTGGACTTGCGCTTTGGCCGCCCGGGTCCAGGTTCCGGCGGCCAAACCTTCCGTTTGCTCAGCCAAAAGATTCCCACGAACCATCCGATGAATTGCTGGCAACGGCGCTCGGAGTGGCCGAGTTTAGACGATCTGGATTGATGGACTCTCAGCCCGGGCCGGCGACGCGGCTGACCGTGACGGTAAAGTCGCCAACGACGCGGAATGAGCTGACGATGACAAAGGTGGAATCGTGGCTTGCCGGGGGCGCGAAGAGTCCGGGTGCGCAGGTGATGAAGAACCCATTGCGAGGGCTACGATGACCGCTCTAATGGCCTCCCCTGCAGTAAACGTTTAATCCCGACTGGGTTGCTCCGGTGGCGGCGCAGTGTCCGCCGCTTCGCTGCCCTTGTACTTCGCCTCTACGGAAGACGCAGCCTGTGAATCGCCGCTATTCAGAGTAGTCCCTTCACGCGCTTCATCAAATATTGTTTTGACGTCCCGCCAGAATTTCTTGGTGAGGAGTTCCTTCATAGACTCATTGATGATGCTATACCGTGTGCTCACGTGGTTCACAGCGAGACGTTCCTCAGGCGCGACGCTTCTTGCCACGCTCCTGACTAGCCTCGGCTCCAACCCGTTCGGTCGGCTTTCGCTTTAGGCGGTCCGCAAGCTCTTTGTACCGCAGGTCCTCGCTTTTCGTGGCGACCGTGTATGCGTAGTAATGCTCCAGCGCCTTGATCATGAGTTCGAGATCGTCATCCGACATCTCATAATTCATAAAGCCTCCATCGTAACGATTGCATCGCAACATGTTGCCAATCGGCGCAAAAACACCCTCCATCAAGTCGCTACCGGTCTCTCTGGTTAGGGGGCTAAGCGGAACATTCGCGGTAGTCGTTCACACATCCACGCATGAAATTCAAGGGTGTGGGCATCGCGGAGGAGAAAACAAAACCATCTTCGCCCCATCAGTAGGAGGCGGCCGATCACACGCTGCCGCCTCCGTGCTAAAATGCATGCTCGCCTGGTCAAAGATACTGCAAAGTAATGGTCGCAGTCGCGGTAGCCCCGGTGGAATCCGTTACTGTCAAGATCACCTCATAGGTACCTGGTCTGCCAAGTTGGATGAACGGGGTTGCGGTGTGCCCGCCCGGAATTGCGACTGATGGGAATCCTGGCGCAGGTTGCCACGAATAAGAAAGTGGACCTGCATTGGTGCTGGTAGACTGCGACGCGTTCAGACTAACTTGGCTCGCATTGGTCTGGAAGGTAGTTCCCGACGTTGAACTGCCTGGTCCGGTAACCACGATCGTGATTGTAGCCGGGGGCGGAGTAACTCCACCCGACCCACAGTCGTTGTGCAATACGCTCGTAGTGTCTGAGGGGCCTTCGATGCAGGGGATCGAGCTCAGATATGCGTAGATGGCTTCGAGGTCATACTGGGTCATGTGTGAGAACGTAGGCCAGGGCATAACCTGAAGAAGGTTACCGTTGGCTGTATTACCGGTTGAAGTGGGAATGCAAACCGGGAGCGGGGTGGTACCTGCTTCGATTTGTGCGAGTTGCGCCGCCGTACATGTTGGGTGGAGGTGGTCGAAATCCGTGCCACTCGTCATGATCTGCAAGAACTGTGAAAGCGTATGGCCACCTTCCGGCATCCCCGTCTTGTCCGGTGTCAGGTTGCGGGCGATAATGTCTGGACCGGCGTACATCATGGGCCCGGTTGGAGTCCCGACTTGACCGAAGTCCTGGCCGCCACTGAGGTAGACGGTTGGGTCGATCTTCTCAATTTGGCCAAAGTAGGGGTTTCCTCCTGCGGCGTAATTGAAGTTCGGTGGGCCGCCACCGGTGTGGCAACCATTGCAATCGCCGATGGCGTTGACAAGGTAGCTACCTAATCCCACCTGGGTGGGGTCTTTTCCTGCCATATTGAGCGGGACGGGCGATATTGCGAGACCCATCTGGCTGAGTGTAGCCTCGGTCTCCTGCGCTTGTGCGCACATCGAACTACTCAACATTCCGACGAGGACCATCGCCGCAAGTCCAGCGGCGACTCCTATGTTCGTGAACAATCGTGTTGCCTTCATTTCACGCTCCTTGTGAATTAGCCGGAATTTCCCCTGTTACACCCCGACTGGTTAGTTCAGTATACAGGACGAGCTTGCCGGCGAAATGCAATTCGCCATCATGCAGCGATGGAACAGCCCACCTTCCATGCCCAGGCGGCGGGGCGGGAGCAGAGTTTCGGCGAAACCGCCGTCCGCAAAGCCCTAAGGGCCTTCCACTGCACTTACTCAATCGGTTTTCTGTAGCTACGGTCCCGTAGTCGTAGAATGGCCGGAAATACGAACCATGAACGGCAAGTAACATACTCCGAAGTTACATATGGCTTGGAGAAGAGCGCCATCAGCGAAATGGATCCTCCTTCCACTGGTGATCTGCGCCGTTGGGGCGCACTGTTAACTACAGGGTGGGCCTGTTCGT
>PMOK01000280.1 GCA_003162425.1 Bryobacterales bacterium
CCGCGTTCACACTCTCCAGAAAGCTCGCGAAGGCACGGGTGTACAGCGAATGCAAATCGAAACAAGCGGTTGCGCGGAAATACACTTCGCCAGGGTGGCGGAAAAGCGAGCTTTCTGCCGCCAAAGACGTTCCCAGCAGGGATCGCTCGTCGCTCATGTGAACGCTTGGGTTCGGTCGCCACGGGTGTTCGCAGGAGTGCGAACACGGCACGCATCAGTGCGTGCGCTACAAGCGGCTTGTGTAGAATCGATTATTGGGGCCCTTCTTCAACGGAGTTGATGTGTTTCGTGAAGAGCCTCTTGGTCCCGGTACGCCGGATCAGGGAGTGCTTTCTGCCACACGTTGGTGGACTAAAGCAGTTTGCCGAGCGCTTCGGCGAACGTCTCCAGATCCTGTTCGTTGTTATAAAAATGCGGCGATACACGCAGATGGCCGCGCCTGGCCGCTACCAGAACTCGCTGCTCCTTCAGCGCTTTCGCCAGCGCGGAAACGTCGCGATTCTCGAATCGGGCGGCCACGATTGGTGAGCCACACAGATCCACCCGCGCTCCATGCCGGCGCACAATCTCGCGAGTTTTTTCAGCCAGGCTGAGCACGCGTTGCTCAATCACATCCGGCCCGATCTCCAGTATCAAATCGATGGCTGCTTCCATCGCGTAAATCAACGCAAAGGTAACCGAACCGCCTTCGTATTTCTCCGCGGCGTCCGATAGCTCGGGAATTCCGTGATGCAGATTGTCGACGTTGCGCCAATCTCGATGGCTGCGCCAGCCAAGCACATTGGGACGAAGCTGCTCCCGTAGCTGCGGACTCACGTACATGAACCCCGCGCCGTTCGGCGAGATCAGCCACTTATACGCGTGAACCGCGAGCATATCGGGCTGGATGCGGCCTACATCAAACTGCAACGCGCCCACGCTTTGTGTTCCGTCGATATATAGCAGTACGCCACGGTCACGCAAAAATCGGGCGATCTCGGCCAGCGGCGGCGTGAAGCCGGTGTTGTAATTCACTGAGCTGATTGCAACCAGACGCGTGCGCGCATCCACCGAATCGTAGAAGCGCTCCCAGGAACATTCCACCATCTCCACGCCGCGGCGATCCAGCAAGCCAGGTGCGTAGAGGTTGTTGGGAAACTCGTGCTCGAGGGTCAGAATGCGATCACCCGTGCGCCAATCCAAGCCGGCCAACAAAATCCCGAGCGCGGTGGAAGCATTCGCGATGAAGGCGATATCGTCCGATCGGCAATGGACAAGGCTGGCGGCTTTCTGACGCACCCGCTCCATGTCGTCATACCAGCTCAGGAAATCCCAGCAGGCCATTTCATCGCGGCGTGCGAAATGCCTGGCCACTGCTTCGGTGGAGCTGCGCGGCAACTGGCCGAACGTCGCCGTGTTCAGATAGGTCCAGTTCCGGAGCGCCGGGAATTCGCCACGTACTGCTTCCCAATCCACGCTCATGCGCGCATTTTGGACGCGACAAACGCAGCGGCGTAATCTTTGTCGACGTCCTCCGACGCTTTCGTCTTGCGATCGATGATCTCCACCTGGCCTTGCGCCAGCTTCTTGCCGACGGTAATGCGGTAGGGAATGCCGATCAGGTCGGCATCTTTGAACTTGACGCCGGGGCGCTCATCGCGGTCGTCCAGTATCACATCCAGATCCATCTTGCGGCAGCTTTCGTAGATTTCCTGCGCGGCGGAACGTAGCGCGGCATCCGAGTAATTCACGGGCGTCACAACTACGTCGAAGGGAGCGATGGAAGGCGGCAACGCCATGCCGTCTTTATCGTGATACAACTCGATGGCGGCGCTTAAGATGCGCTCGATGCCGATGCCGTAGGAACCCATAATTACTTTGATCTCTTCGCCGGCTTCGTTGAGCACGCGCAGGCCCATGGATTCCGAATAACGATATCCGAGTTTGAAGATATGGCCGATCTCGACGCACTTGATTAACGCGATGGCGCCGCCGCAGGTCAGGCAAGCGTCTCCCGCAGCCACCTGGCGCAGATCGAAATATTCGGCGTCGAAATCTTCGCCGGGAGTGACGTGCCGCAGATGATAGTCGTCCTTGTTCGAACCAGCGATCATGTTGCGGCGGCCTTTCAGAGCCTCGTCCACGATCACGCGCATGTTCTTGACGCCAACCGGGCCGAGCGAACCGGCATCGGCGCCGAACAATTGGCGGATTTCCTCCGGATGCGCCGGCCGGAATTCCGTAGCCTTCACCACCGAACTGAATTTTGTTTCGCTCAGCGAATGGTCGCCGCGCAGCAGCGCGAGAATAGGCTTGCCATCCGCTATCAGAACCAGGCTCTTCATCTGCGCGGACTCGGGCAGTTTCGTAAAAGCGGAGAGCTGCTCGATTGTTTTTTGGCCGGGTGTATGGAATTGCTCGGGCGTCAAATCGCCGTCGGGATCGGCTGCTGCGGGAGCCGTGGGCCGCGCTGCCGCTTTCTCAAGATTAGCCGCGTAACCGCACGCCGAGCAGTTCACCACATAGTCTTCGCCCGCGTCCGACGCCACCATGAATTCGTGCGATTGCGAGCCTCCCATCGCGCCCGAATGCGCTTCGACAACCATGTACTTCAGGCCGCACCGGTCGAAAATCTTGCAATAAGCGTCGTAATGCTTGTCGTAGGAGGCATCCAGGGCCGCGGCATCGATGTCGAAGGAATAGGAATCCTTCATGATGAACTGCCGCACGCGCAGCAAACCAGATTTCGGACGAGGCTCGTCGCGAAACTTGGTCTGGATCTGATACCAGATTTGGGGGAGTTGCTTGTAGCTGCGCAGTTCGCCGCGCGCGATGGATGTCATCACCTCTTCGTGCGTCATGCCCAGGCACAGATCGCGGCCGAAGCGATCTTTCAGGCGAAACAGATTGTCGCCCATGATTTCCCAGCGTCCGGACTCCTGCCAAAGTTCCGCTGGATTCAGAGCGGGCAGCAACATTTCCTGGGCGCCGATTGCGTCCATTTCCTCGCGTACAATGCGCGTGATCTTGAGAAAGGACCGCTGCGCGAGAAACAGGTAGCTATAGATGCCCGCGGCCAGTTGCCGGATGTAACCGCCGCGCAGCAGCAACTGGTGGCTGACCACCTCGGCTTCCGCCGGGTTTTCGCGCAAGGTGGGGATAAAGAGTTTGCTCCAAAGCATGGAATTTTCAGTGTAGCGCGTGGCGCAGGCGCTTTCGCCTGTGAACGGGTTATTAGGAGGGCCGAATGTCGTGTAACATGAACCATTGTGGAAATCCCGCTTCATTGCAGCGGCGATGGTGTACGCTTCCACGATCAACGCGATGACGGACCCGAAGACGAAGGACGACATTGCGAGAATCGTTAATGGAGTGGACGCGCCGGAGTGGATCAGTAGTCTTCCAATGGGTGAAACCATTGACTCGCGGAATGCGATGTATTGGGTGTATCGCCAATCGGAGCATCAGATGGTGGGATCTCTCGTCCGTGACACGTGGGTGCGGACAGCGCTAGGATTGAGGCGCATCCGGCATGAGAAAGTTTTCCCGGACCGGGTGTTGGTGGATGACGGGAAGCCGGTAATATTACCACCGCACAGCAACTGACCCGTATGGCGAAACGAGCGACTGAAGATCCGCGACTGGTCCGGTTGACCAAGATCTGTCTTGCGCTTCCTGAAGCTACGCGCGATTACAACGGACAACACGCGGGGTTCCACGTGCGCGCCAGAAGCTTCGCCTACTTTCTGAACGATCATCATGGCGACGGAATCGTCAGCGTGAACTGCAAGGTTTTGACGGGCGATAACAAAGTGCTGGCGGCCGCTCAGCCTGAGCGATTCTACATCCCGGCCTACGTCGGATCGAAAGGTTGGGTTGGGCTTCGGCTGGATACCGGCGATATTGATTGGGAAGAGGTGACGGAGTTAGTAAGTGGCAGCTACAGTTTGGTGGCGCCCAAGCGGTCGGCCGCGCTGGTGAAACAGGATTGAGCGAAACAGACGCCATCGACCTGCACCAACCCCTGCGCCGCTACTGGGGCTATGACGAATTCCGGCCCATGCAGGAGCGCATCATCCACAGCATCCTGGCCGGCAAAGACACAGCCGTCGTCATGCCCACCGGCGGAGGCAAATCGCTGTGCTACCAACTGCCGGCCGTGGTCTCGAGCGGAACTGCGATTGTCATCTCGCCGCTCATCGCCCTGATGCAGGATCAAGCCGCGCAGTTGGCACAAATGGGAATCGCCGCGGCTGTGCTGAACAGCTCCATTCATTGGGCGGAGCAATCGAACGTCATCTCGAAAGCCGCGCAGGGAGCGTACCGTTTGCTGTATCTTTCGCCGGAGCGCCTGGCGAAACCGGAAACTGTCGCATGGCTTTCGCGAGTCCCGATTGCATTTTTCGCCATCGACGAGGCCCACTGCATTTCCGAATGGGGGCACGAGTTCCGGCCGGAATACCGGCAACTGAGCACGCTACGCGCAAATTTCCCAGGCAAGCCGATCGCTGCTTTCACCGCTAGCGCCACCCAACGCGTACGCCACGATATCCTGGCCCAGCTTCAGCTGCGCGATCCGGCGAAATACATTTGCAGTTTCCACCGGCCCAACTTGCAATACCTGGTCCGGCAATGCGAAAACTCCCGCACACAGGCGCGGCTTTTGGTGGGGGCGTTACGCGCTCACGCGGGCGACAACGTCATCGTGTATGCGCCCACTATCGCACGCGTGGAAGAGACCGTCGATTTTCTCGGGGAAAAAGGCATCGCGGCCGTGCCCTACCACGCCAAGATGGACATCCGCGCCCGGCAGAGGAACCAGGAACGCTGGATGTCGGACGAAGTGCGGGTTCTGGTTGGGACCATCGCTTTCGGGCTGGGGATCAATAAAGCGGCGGTGCGGGCAGTCATCCATCTGTCGCTCCCGAAATCGGTGGAACAGTATTATCAGGAGGCTGGCCGCGCAGGCCGCGATGGCCTGCCTTCTGAGTGCGCGCTGCTTTGGCAAAAGAAAGATGCGGGATTACTGGCGCATTTCATTGAGGACGTTTCGGACCCCGCCGAGCGCGAGCGCTCCTGGCAGCGCTACCACGTGATTCGCCGCTTCGCTGAATCGGCTACATGCCGCCATCGGCAGATCTGCCTGCATTTCGGTGAGACGCCGAAGTGGGAGCAGTGCGGAATGTGCGACGTCTGCGCGGCCCTGCCGCTATGGCTTAGTGACCAGGCGGATGCCACGCTGGCCGTGGAGCGTGTGCCAGAGCGCAAGAGACAGGCGGCAGGCGGCAGGCGGCAGGCGGCAGAACCCGCCGGGGTTCCGGTAGATCCCGGCTTGGTGGAATACCTCAAGGAGTGGCGGCGTGGCGTGGCCGTGCGCGACAACGTTCCGGCATTTATGGTGCTGCATGATGCCACGCTCGAAGATCTCTGCCGCAAGCAGCCCAAAACGCACTCCGAACTGCTGCACGTCTCCGGAATCGGCGAGCGAAAAGCTGTGGCGCATGGCGCGGAGATCCTGGCGGCGCTCGAAGCTTACGGCAAAGGAGCGCGCGCGATGGAGCGGGAAGCACCCAAGGTTTCACCGGCGGAAGAAACCATGCGGATGCTGAAGGAAGGCCGGACATTCGAGGAAATCGCGCAGCTTCGTGAGCGCCGGCTCGCCACCGTGGTTGACCTTGTCGCGGAGCTGGTGGAGCGCGGGCGCCTGGAGTTCGATCCGAAGTGGATCGCCCCCGCAAGGCGTGAACAAATTGAAGCCGCCATCCAGCAGCTCGGCGCCGATCGTATGAAAACGATTAAGGACGTGTTGCCAGCCGAAATCACATATGGAGAAATCCGCCTGGTGGCCGCGAAATTTCGTCGAGCTTTGGCGTAGAATGAAAATATCGCGCCCTTCCAAGTAATACCAGGAGATCTTTCCGTATGCGAATCCTTGGCAGTTTCATTTTTCTCTTTGGGACTACGGCGTTCGGGCAATTGGCGGCGCCGCAGCCGGTGATTGTGAACGCAAACTATTCCGCGACGTTTCCTCTGCCGGTGGCGCCGGGGCAATTAATCACGTTGATCGTCGAAGGACTTGCTAATCCGCTACCGGGGCCCGCGCGTGCGCCGTTCGGATCGTTGCCCCCTACGTTAGCCGGGATTTCCGCGGTTTTCCGGCAGGGCACGGACTTGGATGCCCCCGTTTTGGAGGTTCTGCCGTTTTCAACCTGCTCGATTCCGCTTCCCAGCCCTTGCGGGACACTAGTAGCCGTCACGGTTCAAATTCCGTTCGAGATCCAAACGGTTTGCCCGCTCTGCGGCCCGCCTCAAATTCCGGCCTACCTCGCCGTCGCCCAGAACGGGACTGTCGGCGCGTTAGTGGACGTAACGCCGCTCTCGAACCAGGTACACTTTCTGACATCCTGCGATACGTTGGTCTCCGGCGTATCGGCTCGACCGCTCACCGGCGGATTGCCGTGCGCACCGCTGGTAATGCATGGCGACGGCAAGGCGGTATCGGCGGCGAATCCAGCGCAAAGCGGAGAGGAACTGGTGGCCTACGCGGTCGGTTTGGGGCAAACTATCGAGCCGCAATCAACTGGCCAGGCTCTAAATATTTCAGCGCCAACCTCGACTTTGTACGGAGTGGATTTCAACTATCGCTCGAATGCGCTGGCGACGAAACCACCGGGACCAGGCCCGAACGAGATTCCACCACCTGGCCCCGATGGCGTCCTTCTGTTCACCGGCACCACCCCCGGATTCGTGGGATTGTACCAGATCAACTTCACAGTGCCACCCGCTCAGGCCGGCTTACCGCCGTGCGTGGATGCAACCACCGCGCGGCCTTACGCGAACGTGGTTCAGTCCAATCTGACGGTAAGCATCGGCTCGGCATTTTCTTTTGACGGCGCCGGGATTTGCGTGCAACCAGGAAGCTAGACTGCCGTACGTCGCACGGTCGAAAACACTTGATCTCGGATGGACGAATGCGAAGTGGGGCGGCCCCCCTGGTCCGCGGCCGACGCCCACGTCGGCCTGCTGCTGGCATTCGTTAATGCTTGAGGAAGCGGGTCCAGGGGGACCCGCGCGGACCAGGGGGTCCTCCCCACCATTGGATGGGCTGCAAACACTCATGCGAACGCATGGGATTTCGATGCTAGAGTCTTTTCGCCGACAGCCCGCTAGGCCGCTGAGTGAGCGTGCTCGCTGGCCGCATGCTCGTTCGCATGGTGTTTTGCGGCCTCGGAGGCATGGTGTTCCGCGTGCAACGCATGGCCGTGGGCTGCGTGAGCATGATGCGACGCTTTTTCGTGATCACCGTTTTGGTGGTGTTCGGCGGCGGCGTGGTGGTGCTTGGCCGCGTGTTCATGGTGCTCCGCGGCTTTCTGATGATGTTCGACGTGGTTTTCGGACATGGAATCCTTTCGTGATGTTGGGCTTAATCGCCCTGTAAGAGAATAGTCCGGCAAGGTGAATTGCTTATCACAAAAACATGAACGATGGGTGACGGCGGGCGTACTTTGGGCTTGGTATGATACTAGTTCAAAACAACCCCCATGGACATTGAAACGATGAGTCTGCTCCAAACGGTCTGCGCCGCCGGTGGAGCACGTGCTGGATTCAATGGCGAATCGAACGCGCGTCTTGAGCAGCTTGTGGAAGAAGGGCTGCTGGATGTCGCGAGTAATGCGCACCGCAGCTACTATCGGCCTACCAAAAAGGGCGTCACGATGGTCAAGACGTTGCAGGTGTCGGAAGCCGCTCGCTTTCAAACTGCAGGATAGCCGTGCGAACCAGAAACCAGAAACTAATTTTCCGGTACTTCCGTTTCCAACCCGTCCAATTCTTCAGCCTGGCTGGAATACCGTTTGAGCACACGAATCGACACGCCCGACGAGAATCCGGCGTAGCGCAAACGGCGGTAGGCGGCCGCGAGATTCTTCGGGTCCTTCAGAAACGGGCCAAGTTGCTTGCCTCGGAACTTGCGCTTGAGGAAAGCTTCGATCAATTCGGTTTCGTCAGTTGACTGGAAGGTCCGCTCGGTTACCTGTTGGGCCAGTTGAGGAGCCACGCGGCGCCGGCGAAGATCCCGCAGAACGCGCATCTTGCCGAATCCCTCGTTTTCCAAACGCGCCGCTGCGTAATTCTCGGCGAACTTCCGGTCATCTACGTATCCGAGCTCTTTGAGCTTCGCCATCACTTGCTCGATGCTCTCCGGCCGTTCGGCACGCTGCCGCATTTTCTCCCGCAGCTCGCCCAGGGAGTACGCGCGTCCACCCAGTAGCCGTAGGGCATAATTCATCAGGGCTTCCTGATCCAGCAGCTTTGTTTTGCGCGTCGCCACTCAATGGAAACACTATCAGATAGGAGGCTGCTATTGTAGAGGTGGGAGCTAAGAAACGTAATGGAAGACGACAACAAATTTTCGTATTTCTTTTTGGGGCTGGGACTCGGCGTGGCGGTGGGCTTGCTTTTTGCGCCCAAGTCGGGGTCGGAAACACGCGACCTTCTGTTGACCAAAGCCGACGAAGGCAAAGAATATTTGAAGCGGCGTTCGAGCGAGTTGCGGGACTCGGCCGTGGATGCGGTGGAAAAAGGCAAATCCGCTGTCACACGCGAGCGGGATCACCTCAGCGCGGCGGTGGAAGCGGGCAAGCAGGCGTATCGCGAAGCAGTCAGCACCACTCCGGGCGGCGACGTTTCCGAAGGAATCTAATGAACAGGTAGGGTTTACTATGGACCAGACCACACTGCTCTACGTCATGACGGCGTTTGTCATCATCGCAGCCGTCGCTCTCTCGATTCAAGCGGGAATGCTTGTGGCTGTTAACAAGAAAACCAAGGACCTTCACGATAAGATTACGCCGCTTGTTCCGCAGGTGGAATCGTTGGTGGAATCTACCAAAGCGACGGTGGAGCTGAGCCGGAAGCAGATCGCTGAGATCAGCTCCCGCGCCAACGACATTTTGGATTCCACCAAGAATCAACTGGCCATGGTGGAGGAAGTGGTCAGCGATGCCACGGCTCGCGCCAAGGTCCAGATGGACCGTGTGGAACTGGTCCTGGATGACACCCTCAGCCGGGCTCACGAAACCGTGGCTTTGCTCCACAGCGGCATCATGCGGCCGCTGCGTGAGATCAACGGGGTCACGGCCGGTATCAGAGCCGCGTTATCGTTCCTTTCGAGAGGTGACCGGCCGAGCGTTGCGCAGGCCACTAGCGACGAAGAAATGTTTATTTGAAGCTCGGTCCTATTGGTTCGGTTGGCTGGGCGGCGGCTGGGTCGTGGTCTGCGTAGGCGTCTGATTCGGTGATTGAGTGCCGCCGAATGCTCCATTCGGTTGGGCTCCTCCCATTCCTCCCGGAGTTCCCTGCATCATATTCTGTTGTTGCTGCATCATTTGGCCGACGCCCGTCGTCTTGTCTTTCTTAATGTCGTAGACGAATTCCCACTCCTGATACTTCTTCCTCTCGTTGACTATGTGGATTCCTACGCCCTTCGCGGTGCTCGCTACACCAGCCAGGCCTGTGCCTCCGCCCTGGAGACCTAGGCTGGAGGGAGGCTGCCGCGGCGACTGGATCGCGGAGTTGATCGCAGCCAGGGCTTGATTTTGTGGTGAGAAGACGCCTCCGCTGGATGACCCGGCTGTCTGCGGACCATTGCCTCCTTGCGGCCCAAACCCCGACTGGCCCGGATACGGTTGACTGGGATTATACGGCTGGGTTGGGTTGTAGGGCTGCCCCGGTTGAATTGGATTGCCCGAGCCTGGAGGCATTCCCGGCGCCGTAGGCAGCGGATAGGCAGGTTGCATGGGCTGGCCTGGATATTGTGGCTGGCCTGGCTGGCCTGGATATTGCGGTTGCCCCGGCTGGCCAGGATATTGTGGTTGCCCTGGATACTGTGGTTGCGCCGGCTGCGACGGGTCCGGTTGCACGGGCTGTCCAGGATTTTGCGGCTGCCCTGGCTGCACTGGATATTGCGGCTGCCCCGGCTGCACTGGATATTGTGGCGCCGGGTTCTGCGGCTGGGGCTGATTAGGATCGTCGGGTGACTGGGGTTGCTCCGTACCGCCGCCTATTTGACGATCGCTCGGCCGCCTCAACGCCATGTTGAGGCCCGGATTCACGGGCTGTCCCGTGGCGGGATCAATGGTTGGCCCGGTACCGGTCTGGGGCTGCGAGCCGTCAGGCGTCGCGTTGCTCGCCGTTGCATTGCCTTGATTGGACTGTCCGGGCTGCCCGGGCTGCGGAAGCGGTTGCACCAGCGAATCTGTCAATTGGCCGCCAGGCCCCACGTGGATGAGCCGCCACTCATCCTTGCCCGTCATCGGATCCTTATAACGTCGGCGCAGGAAGCGCATGTTGCGGGTGGTTTCCAAATCGTCCAGATTCTGCGGGTAGGTGTGGTACTTGCGGTAGAAGAGCTGAATGCCTCGCTTGTATTGTTCCCCGCGCGAGATCAGCAGGTGCTCGCGCTGGCGCTGCGATTCGAACGCTAGCCGCGGCATTTCCATGTACAGGCCGATAGCGATGGCTGCCGCGAGCACGAATACCAGCAGCATCGCGAATCCGGATTCATCGCGGCGGCGTTTCATCCTTGTAACTCCGTTTCGAGCGGCAGCGTTTGCTTGGTGTTGTCGCCTTTAAATGTAGTGTCTTCCACCTCGGCCGAATTCACGCCGATCCGCAGGATCTTGTAACGCTTTTTGATCAAGTCGCCTTCGCCGGCCACGATGATTTCGTCGTTATCGAGGAAGAATGCGTGCTTGACATCAGGTCTCGTTGGATTCACGAAGCCGTAGAACTTGAGTGGAATGGCAGGTGCCCGGGGAGTCGGCGGTGGTGGTGGAGGGGGCGGAGGTGCTTTAGGGCCGACGAAAGGCCTCACCACCTTTATCGGGGCTACGTCTTTGGCCATGAGTACTTCGGGAGGCGCAGCGGAAATCTCAAACAGCGACCGCGTGGTTGCTTCCAGCTTCACATCCTGCAATTTTGCCAGGGCATTCAGATGCAGCGTCGGGTCTGTCGCCGAAGGCTCCACGCCTTTGGGCGGCTTCATGGACGGTCGGAATTCCCTGGGATTATTGCCCCCAGAGCCTCTTCCGGCAGATCGGCTCACCGGCCGTGTCCCGGCTCTCTGACCTGCGCCCGCAGCTGGCGCCGTACTCACAGCCGGGGGCACAATGGATCGCGACGGAGCATCCGATTCTCCGGAATTGCGATTCGAGATGTAAAAATACGCCGCGACAGCCAGCAGCACCAGAACGAAAGCTACCTTCTTGGGTTCGGCTCCGATTTTGGCCGGCATCAAGTTCATCGCGCGGACCCGTCCTCCACCACGAAAGTGTCCAGCTTCATCATGACGTTCAGCTTCACGCCGCCCTGTTGCGGGGTTACATTCAGACCTTCGATAATCAGCAGCCGGTCGGCCTTGTCGATCAAATTCACAAACCGGACGAGATTTTCGTAGCTGGCTTCAACGTTGCGCGTAATCTGCATCATTTGCAGCGTGTCGCTGCCTTCCACCGGCTCAAGCGTGTAGTTGCCTTCCTTGGGAGTAACCTTGGCTTGGTCGGCAATCTGGTCCAACTCGCCCAGGATGACTGAGTAGGCAGTGCGGCGGGGCAGAAAATACTTGCTCATGAACTTATCGCCCTCCCCGCGTCCGATTTCCACCTTGCCGGACAACAGGCGCATACGATCCAGCGCGCTCTGTTGCTGGCGAATCTGCAGGCGCATCTCCATGGCCTGTTGCCGAAGCTCATCCGGCGAGCCACCGATTGGCCGCAGCACAAAATAGGCCGTCACCAGATTCGCGGCCACCAACAATCCCACTCCCAGCCGCATCAGCGCGGCTGCGTTGTTGGGAGGCCAGACGTTCCAGCTAAAGTTTCTGAGCATAAGAAACCACCACGTGATAACGGGTGAACGGATCGGTTTGAGAAGGCGGCGTGCTGCTCTGTACGTCAGGCGCTCCGAACTGCGGCGAGGCTTCCAGATGCTGCACCAATTCGCGCAGCGGCGGATTGTCTTTGGCGCCCACCACCATGTCCAGCAGCACGCGATTGTCCGAATCCACTTCCGGCAATCGCACGGAGACTAGGCGCACATTGTAGGGCACCACTTTTTCCAGATCCGCGAAGAGTTTGGTCCAACTGATCGCCTTGCGATCGATCAGAGCGTTCAAAAACAGGCTGCGCTCCATCACCTCGGCGTTCTCGGGTTTGCGTAGCAGCGCGTTCAGCTTGGCCTGTTCGGCGGTGATGCCGCGCAGTTGGGCGTTCAGGCGGTTGATGGTGACGTGGATTTCCCCACCTTCATGACGCTGGGAAACAATGGTCTTCGCCTCGAATCCGAGCAGCATCGCCAACAGCAAGCCCAGGACCGCGGTGGCCACCAACACGGGACGATCCCGGCGGAATGGCTCGGTCGCTAGATTGATGGGAACCTGAATCGCCATACTTGTCATCATAATTTGTCACCCCGCGCCTTTGTCACGGGTGTTGGAATGCGCTCGTATCGCTCCGTTGAAGACGCCTCGTGGCGCACGCACTTCTGCGNNTTCGCACTCTTGCGAACACCCTTTGCGATCCAGCCCAAGCGTTCACATGAGTGTGAACGCGGCACGCAGAAGTGCGTGCGCCACGACCCTTTGGTGGGCCAGCGGGCCCATGGGAACTCCGTTGAAGACGTTGTGTCGCACACTCTTTTGTCATGCGCCCACCGATTCAAGGTAGCCTAGCAACCCAGCGTTATTCTGTCCTGGCGTTCCGAAGCGCGCCCGCAGCGGCTCTACGGCCACGTTCCACTCGGCTTGCCAGCGCTCCGCGCAATCCGCGCTCTGCGATCCGAATCCGCACAACCAGATCCGTTGCGGCTTGGCTTTAAGCTCGTCTTCAATGTAGGCCACCGTAGGATGCAGCACGGTTTCGATCTCTTCCGGACGTCCGGCATCCATCTCCACACAGCGCGCTAGCTTGATGACGCTTCCGTCCAGCACCAACACGGACAGAATTCGTCCATTGAGTTTCACCAGCATGGTTATCTGTTCCGGCTGCATAAGATTCAAAGCAGCCAGCGACGACGTGGTCACCAGGCCCGGATGAAAGCCGGCGGCGCGAAACGGAGCCTCATAGCGCCCTACGATTTCGGCGGACATTACAGCGGCCAGCACCTCAATCTTCTCCTTGTCCTTTTTTCGCGGCTGCGCCGCATAGCTGACGATGGCGGAATCCACGTCGAACGGCACGCTCTTCTTCATGCGGAAGCGCAGCAGCGCGAGTTGTTCCGCGGGGTCCGTGGGAAAATTATCGAAATCCAGCACCGCGATGCGAGCGCAATAATCCGGCAGAATCAAAGCGGCGCGCCGCTTGCGGTGACCATTGGGTGGCGCAATGGCGCCGATGACATCCCGCACCGCATGCGGTTGATGAATGTTGTCGTGGGCCGGCGAGACCAGCAGCACGCCTGCATCGAACGGCAGGAAATTCGATTCTTTGGGCTCGTTTACGCGCGCGAAGGCAATGCCGGCTTCCGACAACTCAAACGCGTGAGTGGGCGGCGGATCCTTCAGAAGATTTGCAAAAGAAGTCATGGACGCGGAGTGGCGTTATTCAATGAACGTCACCTTGTTGATCTCCTTCAGCGTGGTTACTCCGCTGCGCGCCTTGTTGATGGCGGATTCGCGTAGAAACGTCATGCCCTCATCGCGCGCGATGCGCTTGATCTCAGACGCCGGGCGCTTATCCAGAATCATTTCGCGGATGTGCTCGCTCAGATCCAGCAGCTCATGGATGGCGGTTCGTCCGCGGAAGCCAGTGCCGCCGCATTCAAAACAGCCCGGACCTTCGTAGAGCGTCACGTCGCGCCACTCGTCTGGATTCAGGCCGCTCTCAACCAGATACGCATCCGGATATTGAACCGGCACTTTGCAATGGTCACAAATAATGCGCACCAGCCGCTGCGCGAGAATGCAGTTGAGCGCCGAAACAAAGTTGTACGGCTCCACGCCCATGTTGAGAAACCGTCCCAGCACATCCAGCACGTTGTTGGCGTGAACGGTGGTGAAAACCAGGTGGCCGGTGAGCGCGGCATTGATCGCGATTTGCGCGGTTTCCTGATCGCGGATTTCGCCCACCATGATCTTGTCCGGATCGTGACGCAGGATGGACCGCAATCCGCGCGCGAACGTCAGACCTTTTTTCTCGTTCACCGGAATTTGAGTGATGCCCTTGATCTGGTACTCCACCGGATCTTCGATGGTGATGATCTTATCTTCGTCGTTCTTGATTTCGCTCACTGCGGCGTAGAGCGTAGTGGTTTTACCGGACCCTGTGGGCCCGGTTACCAGCACCATGCCGTACGGTTCCTTGATGTAACGCCGGAATTTCACCAGGTCGTTCTCGGAAAAGCCCACCACGTCGAGCGACAGCTTGGCGAACTTCTCGCTCATCGATTCTTTGTCCAGCACGCGCAGCACGGCGTCTTCGCCATGAATGGTGGGCATGATGGAAACGCGGAAGTCGATCAGACGCGTCTTGTAGCGCACGCGAAAACGGCCGTCCTGCGGGATGCGGCGCTCGGCGATATCCAGCTCGCTCATCACCTTCACGCGCGAAATGATGGTGGAGTGCCAGTCCTTCGAGATGGGCGGCATGGCATAGTGCAGCACGCCGTCAATACGGTACTTGATGGCCACTTCCTGGTCGCGCGTTTCGATATGTATGTCGCTCGCGCGCCGCTCAAGCGCGTTAAAAATGGTTGTGTCCACCAGCTTAATCACCGGCGCGATGGCGCTGTCGGCGGTGAGCTTGTCGATGGACAGCGTTTCGTCTTGATTTTCCTCGTCGCCCGACATCACGTCCAGCGTGAAGCCTTCGGTTACCTCTTCCAGCACTCGCTGCGACTGCTCGGTCTTCTTAAGCAGGTCCGAAATTTGCGACAGCGTGGCGACTTTGACTTTGAGCTTCTTCTGCAGCAGAACCGAAAGCTCGTCGATCAAATTCAGATTGCGCGGGTCCGCCAGCGCGATATCCAGATGCCCGTTCACCGAGTGAATCGGCACGAAGTTGTAACGAAACATCAGGTCGACCGGCACGGAATGGAACAAGTCGTGATCGATCCGGACCTCGCGCAGATCCACAAACTCGCACCGGTAGCGCGAAGCGACAGCCTTCGCCTGAGCGATTTCTTCGATCGGAGTTACGAGCTTAGTTCGATCGCTAGCGGACATTGAAAGTACCTCTGGAATACGAAGAAGTCAATGAATCCAGCGAAGCCAAGGAAGAAAATAAGGACGCGTCGCGCCTCAGCGCGCGCAACCATCTTCCTAGACTCCCTCGACTTCCTCGTCTTCCTTGTATTCTTCTTCATCTTCATCTCAACGTATCCGCCAACGAGAAGATCGGCAAATACAAAGCTACCAGCACAAACGTTACAAACATTCCCATGAAAATCATGATGGCCGGCTCTATCAGCGCCAACGACGCGCTCATTCTGGTATTCACGTCGTCTTCATAAAACTCCGCGACGCTCGCCAGCATCTGCGGCAGCGCTCCAGTGGATTCGCCCACTTCAATCATGTCGATGGAAAGCCCGGGGAAAATCTTAGTCTTGGTCAGGGAACTCGATAAGGACTGACCTTCCTTCACCATCTTGCCGGCCTCTGCCAAAGTCTTTTTCAACAGTCGCGTGCCGAGCGAGCTCGAGGCCGTATCCAGCGCCTGCATCAGCGGAATGCCGCCGACCAACAATGTGCCCAACACGCGAGAGAACTGCGCCACCTGGTATTTGATCCAGATCTCGCCCAACACCGGCGTGCGCAGGCGCAAGCGATCCATCTTTTCTTCGCCCTTTTCGGTCTTCGACCAGTACCGGAACGCCACCGCGGCAATCACCAGGCCCGCGAAGCCGAATAGGATGTAGCTGCGTGCCGTGGTCCCCACCGCGATCAGGATCTCAGTAGCGGCCGGCAATTTCGCCGACATGCTGCTGTACAGCTCGGCGAACTTAGGAACCACGAAGGTGATCAGAAATATCATCAGGCAAACCACCAGTACGACCAGTATGCACGGATAAACCAGCGACAGAATCAGCTTCTTGCGCACCGCCAGCGCCAGCTTTTGATACGTGATGAAGCGATCCAGCACTTCGCCCAGCGCGCCGCTTTTTTCGCCCGCCAGTACTGAGGTGACATAGATGGGCGGGAACACACCCTGCCTCGCGAATGCGTCCGATAGCAGCGAGCCGTTCCTTACCTCTTCGCGAACTGCTTTGATGTGAGGCGCAAGCCTTACGTCGGTCAAACGATCGGAGAGAAGATCGAGCGCCTTCAGAATAGGCAGACCGGCGCGCACCAAGGTGACAAACTGCTGGTTGAAGATCAGGAACTTCTCCAGGTTGATCTTCTTCTTGCGTCCCCCACCCATCGAAACGCCGGCGATCTCGTGACGCGGCTTGATGGAATAGATCAGAAAACCTTGCTGCGAGTATCGATCGCGCAGTTCTTTTTCGGTGCCGGCTTCGGCCACCTGCTGGTGAACCTCACCGCGCGGATCGGCGTATTTCAGTACCCACTCGGACATTATTGGGTCACCTCCCCGGACACAAGCTGCGCGCCGGCCGGCAGTTGAAATTTAAACTGGGCGTCGTTCACCGCCGGATTCAGTTTCTCCTGGTCGAACAGGAACGTCAGAATGGAGCCGTCCTGGCCGTTCACCACTAAGCGCCGGATCTCATACTCGGGCGTCACCAGCATCTCCACTTTTTCGTACGGCAACTTGTCGCTCTTGGCCTTGGCCGTCACCACGTAGCCCGTGCCTTCCGGTTTCAGCTCGAAATTGCGGAATTCCTTGGAGAAATCCAGCTTGCCCAGAAGGAAAGCCATGGGCGCGCGCATGTCCTCGCTGGCTTTGAGCGGCTCCTTCTCCACGCGATGCGACTCAGGAGTGTAAAGATAGACATCCTTGCCGTCGGAGAGAAAAAGCTTGCCGGCGGGTGCGCTATAGTCCCAACGCATCCGCCCCGGTTTGCGCAGCGTGAGGGTCCCGGTCTCGCTCTTGCGCGCCTGGCCTTGGACCGTATAAGTCTCATTGTATTGGACTTGCAGCGTCTTGGCGTGGTTGTAACGCTGCTCAATTCCCTTCAGCAACACGTTCAGATCGGCATTGGCGGCCTGAAGCGGCAGCACGGCGAGGGACACCCATAGCGCAATATGCGTCACATAACGTTTGACGCTAAGTGCATGAAGGATGTGCAGGTTCAAGTTTCCGGCGGAGGATCCCACGCTTCTTATTGTAAGTGATTGATTTCACGGCCATAATGGTGGGGTGGGGAAACGTCCTTCGACGGAAGACGCGCTGAAGGCAATCCGGGCGATCCGTGATGCGCCCGAAAACTTCGATCTGAAGCGCGAACTTGCCCCCTTTCTATTGCATAAGAGCAATCATGTCGCCGCAGCCGCGGCGGATACCGTCGGACGCCTGGAGGCGGTGGCGCTGGGCCAGCATCTGGTGGACGCGTTTCTCGAATGGATGAAAAATCCGTCTGAGCGCGATCTTCGTTGCGATGCGCTGACCTCCATCGCGAAAACCCTGGCCGCGTTGGACCATCCTGCGTCCGAGGTTTACATGGCCGGTATTCGCCACGTGCAAAACGAAGCCAGTTTTGGTCCGTCCGTGGACAGCGCTGCCGCACTGCGCGGCATCTGCGCACAGGGATTGGTGCGGATGTCGCATCCCGACGCCCTGCTAGAATGCGTGACCCTGCTGGCGGATCCCCAGACCGCTGCTCGCGCCGGCGCCGTTCGGGCGATTTCTGAAACCGGACAATTCGCGGGAGTCCTTCTGCTTCGATACAAGGCCCTGATTGGAGATAAGGACGAAGAAGTGACGGCCGAGTGCTTCGCCGGACTGTTGCGCCTGGCGCCTGCGGAATCGCTCGAATTCGTGGCGAGCTTTCTCAATTCTCACGCTGATGAAATCGCCGAGCGAGCCGCTTTGGCCCTGGGAGAATCGCGCCTGGCTGCGGCATTTCCCTTGCTCAAGGAAGCTTGGGAGCATACCGCGCAGGCCACGTTGCGAAGAACCTTGCTGCTCGCAATGGCGATGCTGCGCCAGGACGAAGCGGTGGAGTTCTTGCTAATGCGGCTGGCGGAAGATGGCGAAAAATCCGCGTCGGACGCACTGGCGGCGTTGTCGTTATACAGCGAGGATTCGGTGCGGAACCGGATTCGAGAGCTTCTGGCGAAGCGGAAAGGTCCCGCCTTGTCGCGCGCTTCATCGTAGGGCAAGCCTCCGGCTTGCCAACTGGACAAGCCGGAGGCTTGTCCCACTCTTTACCCCAAGACTTCGCGAACCGTATTGAAGAACAAATCCACATCCGACGGACGCGTATGAATGTGCGTGGAGAGCCGCACACGCTGGCCCCATATCGTCCACACTTTATTCTTCAGGAAAATATCGCCCACCGGTTTGAGCTGCTCGTCGGTTTTGCCTTTGATCTGGAAGGTCATGAGCGACCCGTACATGCGATCGTCCGCGGGCGTCAGCAATTCTATATACGGCGTGGCTTCGGCCTTCTCGCGCGCCATGCGAGCTAGCTGATGCATGCGATTGTAAACGCGTTCGGAACCGATTTGCTTGTGGAACCGCAGGCCGGCCAGCATGCCCTCAAAGATGGCGCGGTTGTTGGTGCCCATCATCATGAAACGCGCGGCTTTCAATTTCTTGTCGTCCCAACCGGCGGTCACTACCAGCGGCCACAGCTTCTCGAGATTCTCTTCACGGATGTAAAGGATGCCGGATCCCGCGGGCGCGAACAGCCACTTGTGCGGACTTCCGGCGTAATAATCGCAGCCCAGATCGGAAAGCCGCAGCGGAACTTGGCCCTGCATATGCGCGCCGTCCACCACCGTGATGACGCCCTTGGCGCGTGCGGCTTCACAGATCTGACGCACCGGAAACACTAGTCCGGTTGTTGTTGTGATGCCGCTGAAAAACAGAACTCGCGTCCGTGGTCCGATGGCAGAGATCATCAAATCGGTCAGTTGCTCCGGATTCTTTGGCGGCAGCGGAATCTTGACTTCCCGAACCGTGATCCCGTAGCGTGCCTGTTTTTCCAGCCATCCGGATTTGCCGCTGGGATGCTCCTGGTCCGTCATCACCACTTCGTCGCCGGATTTCAAGTCGATGCCATTGGCGATGATGCTGAGCGCCTCGGTGGCATTGTGCGTGAACGCCAGCTCGTCCTTCTTGCAGCCCAGGTAATCGGCCATCTCGGTGCGATGTTGGTCCAGCGTCTCGTAGCCCCAACGCGGATATTCTTCCAACTGCAGCGCGGCGGAGCGGGTGAGATAATCCACCACTGCTTCCAGCACCGGCTTTGGCGCTACGCCGAGGCTTCCATTCTGAAGGAAGACGCGCCAGTGCGGTAGCAGGAACTGCTCGTCACGGATCTTGGTCCAGTAGGCCTCCGGGTCGTGATCGAACAGCGATCCATCGGGCAGCGGCGTCGCGGCCTTCGCGAATTTTTGAGCCGGCAGCCCGAACAGCGCTGCGGCACCGGCGGCGTTTTTGAACATTTCGCGGCGTGTCATAAGTGACTATAATAATCCCACATGCGCTGTTTAACGGGCTTGATTTCATTTGTGTGGATTTGCGCCGCTCAGACCACCCCGGATGGCCAGGCGTTATTTCAAAAGAACTGTGCGCTCTGCCATAAACCGGACGCCGCTAACCGGACTCCAACGTTTCAGGCTCTTAAATGGGTGCCTAATGGGGCCATCGTGACGGCTTTGGAATCGGGTTCGATGAAAGCGCAGGGAGCAATGCTGAGCGCGGCCGAGCGCCAGGCCATTGCCGATTTCCTGTCGCCCCGGGACACTGCCTCCGTCGAGCCTGCGCGCGCCAATTCGTGCGATGCCGGCGCGGCGCCGCTCTCCAATCTGAACGGTTGGAACGGATGGGGCGTGGATCTGATCAACAGCCGCATGCAGTCCGCCGATGTGGCCGGGATTCGCGCCGAGGATGTTCCAAAGTTGAAGGTCAAGTGGGCCTTCGGATTCCCTGCTGTCAGCACGGTCTTCGGCCAGCCAACCGTTGTTGGAGGCAGGATTTTCGTCGGAAGTAACAATGGCACGGTCTATTCGCTGGATGCGCGCACCGGCTGTGTTTATTGGACGTTCAAGGCAGCCAGCCAGGTGCGTTCCCCAATTACGGTGGCTCCTGTCGGCGCCGGCCAATTCGCCGCTTATTTTGGCGACGGCCAAGCTAACGTTTACGCTGTGAATGCGCAAACGGGCGAGCAACTGTGGAAGACCAAGATTGAGGAACACAAGTTGGCAGGCATCACCGGAGGTCCCAAAATCTATGAAGGCCGTGTGTATGTGGGCGTGCGTTCCGGGTCTGAGGAAATGCTGGCGGCGAACCCGAAATATCAGTGCTGCACCTTCCGTGGGAGTCTGGCTGCGCTGGATGCCGGAACCGGAAAGCAAATCTGGAAGACCTACACGATTCCAGATCCGCCGTCGGTGACCAAGAAAAATTCGGCCGGCACGGACATGTATGGACCATCCGGCGCCGCCATATGGTCCTCCCCCACTATCGATGTGAAGCGCAAGGCGGTATATGTGGGTACCGGAAACAATTATTCCGATCCATCCACGCGCTACTCGGATGCGGTGCTGGCCTTCGATCTCGAAACCGGCTCCATGCGATGGTCAAAGCAAATGAATCCGGACGTCTGGAATTTTGGCTGTTCGCAGCCGAGCAAAGTGAATTGCCCGGAGGCGCCGGACCGCGATACCGACATCGGCGCTTCACCCATCCTGCGCTCGCTGCCCGGCGGTAAGGATGTGCTGCTGATCGGCCAGAAGGTGGGTTTTGTATACGGCATCGATCCTGATCGTCGCGGCGAAATCCTATGGAAGATACAAATCGGGAAAGGCGGCGCGCTGGGTGGAATCATGTGGGGCATGGCGGCGGACGCAGAGAAAGTCTACGTACCGCTGTCCGATTTCATGCCCGGGCCAGGAGGTGGGATGTTCGCCCTGAAGATCGCGACCGGCGAAAAAGCCTGGTACACGGCGCCGGCCGATCCGGCGTGTAAGGGCAAACAAGGATGCAGCCCCGCGCAGATGGCTCCGGCGTCAATGATTGCGGGTGTGGTGTTCTCAGGCTCCATGGACGGCCATTTACGCGCTTATTCCACACAGGATGGCAGCGTGATCTGGGATCTGGACACGCTTCACGATTTCGAAACCGTCAATGGAGTGAAGGCGCACGGTGGATCGATGAACTCAACCGGTCCGACCTTCGCTGGTGGGACCATGTTCGTGAATTCCGGATACAGCCAGCTCGGTGGAATGGGCGGAAATGTTTTGCTAGCGCTGACGGTGGACGGCAAATAGCCAGTCTCAATTGATGTAGCGCACGCACTCATGCGTGCCGCGTTCACAATCGTGTGAACGCCTGGGACTCGGTCGCCAACGGTGTTCGCAAGAGCGCGAACACGGCACGCATGAGTGCGTGCGCTACAGGGCCTAGCAGAAAAGGGCTCTGGCCTTTTCTCGCACGTACAACGGGAGAGCTCGCATGATCACCGATCTCTTGAATTGCTCGTAAGGCAACGCGCCGGTCGCATAGCGCGCCAGCAAGCCCGCTAAGGTCGGGTTCCGTGCCGCTGCCTTGACGATGCGGTCAACCCGGCTGAGATCCGCCAGCAGCAGCCGTTGAATGGAAACGCTCTTACTCAAATCACGGCCGATTTCATTCTTCCAAACCTGCTCATAGGCGCTCAGGCGTTTCGAACTTGTGTCGTTGGCCCGGATCGCGCCGACCGCCGTTCGCGCGGCGTGCTCGCCACTTACCATGGCGTAGTAAATGCCTTCAGCGGTGAATGCATTCACGAACCCTCCCGCGTCGCCGCAAAGCAGAGTCCGCTCCGCGTAGGTGCGCGGCAGTGGACCTGAAATCGGCAGAGGAAACGCCCGGAAGTTAGCGCGGCTGGATGCGCCGGTGAGCAACCGCTTCGTAATCAACCCATCGACGAACGCGCGGTGGTGAACATATTGCTCGCCACGCATACCGGCAAGATACTGATCTAATTTGCATCCGATACCCAAGTTCACGTGATTCATCTTAGGAAAAACGTAACCGTAGCCATACTGTCCCTGATAGCCGTAATAAACGTACATGCGGTCGCGCTCCGCCAGCCCGAGTTCCGCATACGGCGTTTCTTCCATCATGTCGATGGCGTATTCGCTCTTAACGGCGCCGCTCCGGAGTCCTGACGCTCGCGCGACCACACTATTCGCGCCATCCGAGCCCAGCACCATCCTCCCCCGATATTCTCTACGCTCACCAGCTACTTCTGCTTCGACGGTGACGCCGTCGTTCTGAAAGTTCACCTTTCGCACCAGGGCCGGCGTGACGCAATCCACTCGCTTACACGCCATGGAGAAAAGAAGATTGTCGAACTCCGAACGCCGGATCATCAGATAAAGGCGCTCATCGGCGGCGTAGTCGACGGCGATGCCGGACGGCGCTTCAAAGTACACCTTGCTCACCCAGTTCACGGGAATATTGGCGAGTGCGGAATCGAGGTACGGAAACCGGCCCATAACTCGCGTGCTGATTCCACCGCCGCATGGTTTATCGCGCGGGAACGAAGATTTGTCGAGCAGGAGCGTCGAAATTCCGGCTTCGCCCAGGACACGCGCAGCCGTGGCGCCCGCCGGTCCACCGCCGACAACGATCACGTCGTAGGTCACTTCGCCTAGCCCTCCAAGACTAGCTACTGACCAAAAATCAGCAGCGTGAAAGTCTTCGAAATGACCGTCGGGTATGGGTGAGGACGTTGCGGCGTCGCTGCCGGTGGCGGGCCGAATTCAGCCGTTACCGTGTAGACATTGTGATTTTTCGTGTCCAGCGCCATCGTGCGCGCCCCTCGCTGGGTCTGGATGGTTTGGACTACCGTGTACTTGTCGGGCGAATCCTCATGTGCGACAGTGATGGTTCCTTCCCCGCATGAAGCGAAGGCTAAACCGGTCCCCGGGTCGAAGCGGTTCGCGTCAATGCCTTTTCCGATCGGAATGGTCGCCACCACTTTTCCGTTGGTATAATCCACCACCGCCATCAACTGATTGTGGCAGCCGGCAAACAGGCGCATGTGAGCGACATCGATGGCCAACCCAGCAGGTTCCTCGCAAGGACTGACCGGCCAGGTGTTGAGCACCTTGAGTGTCTTCGAATCGAAGGCGACGATCTTGTTCTTGTCCTCCACGTTGACGTAGACGTGTCCAGCGCCGTCTGCTTGGGCAGTTTCTGGCTTCCCTCCCAGCGGGATGCTGCCCAAAATTTTGCCAGTCTCAGCGTCGATGGCGGTCGCATCCTTGCTGCCTCCGCCATTGAAGGTGAACACTCGCTTGACCGACCCATCGTAGAGGATCGCGTCGGGATCTTTCCCTTCCAGCGAAACCTCGCTCGCCACTTTCATCGTGGTCAGGTCAAGAATCGTAACGGAGCCATCCGTGCTCAAGAAAGCCCGCTTGAGTTCAGGCGCGAAAACGATGGCGTGGGCGCCCTTAACGCCAGGAATGTCCGCCACTTGCTTGCCCTCGGAATCCACCACAAGAATATGCGATCCGCGCGGAATGAAGACGTGGCCGGTGCCGGGTTCGACATCAAAATAGTCCCAACCACCTTCTCCGCCCAACGTGAGCTTCTTCAGCAGATGGTAGCTGGAATCTTTTGGCGCGCCGAACGCCCGATGCGTCGGCACTATCACTAAAGTTAGAACGAGGATTGCTCCAAGCCAAACGATCGACTTTTGCATCTTCCCATCATAATTCAGGCTCTTGAAGTAACCACTGTCGAATCTCGCCGTCAGAGTATATGGGCATGATTGAGCGAACCCATGACGTCTAAAGTCGTGTATATACTGGCGCTGGTGGCAGGGCTCGCGTGCCAGCCGGGTTCGGCCCAGATGGATTCCTGGATGTCCGATCGCGAATTGGCGACCTACTTGACGAGGAACGGCGTTGCTGTGAGTGCGGAGCGGGCCAGTCTATGGTTCGACAGCGGAGTCCTGGAACCCGAGGAAATGGACGCGTTTGCCAAACTGGTAAATCGCGGCATCGTTGACATTGAAGCGTACCTGGGCGTCTCCCGCGCCGGCGGCCGCAGGATCCGCTATTTCATCAGCAACCGGGTGGAAATCTCGCACTCTACCTGGAGGTCGATTTTCTTGCCCATCGAGAAAGTTCAAAACCGCACGGCTCCCTACCTGCACGAGACCGTGCACCAGGTGGCGCCGTGTAACGACTGCCCCATGTGGTTCAGCGAGGGCTTGGCATCCTACGTCCAGAGTTACGTGAGCCAACACGCTGGCGGTTACGATGGCGCCATTTTCGCGCGGCGCGGGAATCGCGGCATCGATCAGGACGCGCGGCGCTGGCTGGTCTCCGATCGTGGCCAGGTGGTGGTTCCCTTCATCGGGGTTCCTGGCGAGCCGCCGGATATCAACTATGACCGTTCGAATGTTGCCGCGCCCTTCTACGTCATGGCGCAATCGCTGGTGAAATTCATCGTGGAGCGCGCCAAACTGGAGAAGCTTCGCCCAGTTTTCGAAGCCAAGGATTTTGAGGCTGATCTCAAGAGCTCCACCGGCAAAAGCTCCGCCGAGTGGAAAGCGAAGTGGCTGGCGAAACTCGGGCGCCAGTGAATCGTGGGGCAGGCTTTCCAGTCCAATGCCGTTAAGTTTTTGTGGCACCCGGGAAAGTGTTGAACCCATTGTGGCGCACGTACTCATACGTGCCGCGTCGGCACTTCTGCCGACGCCCGGTTTGCCGAACTGCGCGGTTTTGGCGAAATGTATGCCGGAGTGCCGACAACATAAGTGCTAAACATAAGTGCTTTAAAATGTTCGCGTCGCAAAACTTAACGGCATTGGGCTTTCCAGCCTGCGGACCCGTTTTCCAACGCGTCCAGCCGCCTGAAAGGCGGCTGCGGGCAGGAATGCCCGCCCCACAGAGCCCGGAGAGTTAGTCGAAATCCCGCCTCACCGGATGGTCGATGATGATGGCTCGTCCATTGGTCAGCGCCTTTACTGAGTGGCGGACATTGCTCGGCACGATCCCCACCACGCCGAGGCGGACGTTCTGCGACACGCCGTCGATGGTCAACTCAAGTTCGCCCTCGATCACGAGGCACGAAACTTGCTGAACTACGATTCCTTTTCAGTTCTCGCGGTAATACTGTTTAGACAAGCATGGATTTGGTGAAAGCAGCGCGAAAGGGCCAGGAAGCTTCCTTTCTGCACTTGTTCGAAGAGCACCACTTGCCGCTGTTCCGTTTCGCATACCGGCTGACGGGATCGGTGGCGGATGCGGAAGATATCGTGCAGGAGTGTTTCTTGTCGCTACTTCGGCGGGAATGCACGTATGATCCAAAGCGGACGCCGCTACGAACATACCTGTTCGGGATTGTTCGAAATCAATCCCTGAAGCGGCGGCGGACGAGCAATTTTGGCGTGGACGCCGTGCCTGCGCGATCGCCGGAGAGCGAAATTTTGCGCAATGAGACGGAAGATGCGGTTACGCGTGCCGTGACGGAGTTGCCAGAGACCCAGAGAGAGGTTTTGGTACTGGCGCACTACGAGCAGATGCCGCTGGGCGAGATCGCGCAGATTTTGGGTCTGGAGCTAGGCGCGGCAAAATCGCGGCTGCAACGGGCCCGCGCCAGTTTGAAAGAGACGCTCGCCGCATATGCGCCGGGCATGGAGCGAAAAAGATGAACGACACAGAACTCGATCAATTACTCAATACGTGGAGTGTGCCGCCGGTGCCGGCCTCGTTGTGCGCGAGGGTTCGGGTCGGCTTCTACGCGCGGCCGGAGCGAAAGAAATTCCGCGGGCTGCGGGTGCTGATTACAGCAGCCGGTATTGCGTTGTTCTTGTTAGCGGTCACCTTAGCGCTTCCGCAAACGCTCCGCCTCGTTTCGCCTGCCGTGCGTGCTCCTTACATCGTGGACTCAGATATCGTGCGCTATGGATTTGACGGTACACCTTCGGTTGAGTTTTCTCTTGGGTCATACAACAACGAGGGAAGCGAGGTTGTTGTGTACGAAGTGGCGCACTCGTTATTACCTGCGATAAAGCTAGGCCTGAAGGCGATCGGCCCTGTGGTGGGCCGGCTCACATTGCTTTTTGTCGTGAGCCACGAACAATCGGAAAGAGCGAAGTTGATTGCTCGGGTTAGTGCTGGCGGCTTCGAGGGGTATTGGTTAGGAAGCGCAGCTGCTCTTATCGATTCGGGCTGCGTGAACGGGCCGGTAGTTGGCCATGAAACGATACTTAACCACCGGACCGTCGCGGTTCGACAATTCAACGATGTGCAAAGGATGACGCTGTGGATGGCTCCCGATCTGGGGTGCTTCGCTTTAAGATTGACACGTGAAGAACGGCGGCCCGACGGAACTTTTCGGTTGGTCCTCAAAAAACAGGCGACCAAAGTGACCTTGAATCCGTGAGCCAGCCTATGCCGGGAAGAATTGTCGCAACGTCGCGAAGAACGCCTGGATAAACTCCACGCCTGTTTGTGTCGCTACATCGTCGTGGCCGTCCATGACTGGCACCACTACTCGCACCAACGCAGTATCCGTGCGGTTGTATCGAATCGCGTCCCAAGCCACCAAAGCCGCGGCTTTGTATTCGCTCGCCACCACGCGATCGCGCGATTGGTACCAATACAAAACCATCGACCTGCTCTCGCCCTTGGAAACCAAGTACCGGTTGATTTCCATCGGCGCGGCGCGGCCCGGGACGGTTACCGGAATGGTGTCGGCGATGGTCCAGACCCAGCCCGATCCCGGCAGACAGTTCTTGGGCGAGTGCGGTGTTTGCCCGGCCCGTTGCGATTTGAAAAATGCCACGAACAGGTTGGCCACTTTTTCGGGCGACACGGCGTATTCGCGTGTAACATAGTCGTCCGCGCGCAGGACGTCTTTGACATCTTGCTCCATCACGCCTTGCTCGATCATCCGCCATTCGCCGAGCTGCTTAGGAAATCCGTCCAGTGGCCGATAGGAAGGCAGCGTCTCGCTACGCGAGAATCCGTAGAACAGCGACCCCTGCACGATCAGAAAAACGCTCAGGATCATGGCCGCGCGGCCTTTCAGGAAACTAAGTTGTGCCATGTTTCCCCGCAGCCAGATAAATTCGATTCACAAGTTGATGGAATGCGATGAGCAGTGTAAGAGCCACCAGGAACAACACCCATCCTTCAAAAAGATGAAAGACGCCGCGCGCCAAGTCCGGACGATAATCGCTGAGGACGCCCGTGAGCGTGACACGGCTGGCATTGGCTGCGATGGCAATGGGGATGGTAGCAGGCAGCAGCACCCATCGCATCCAGACTTTCTTGTCAAAAAAATAGGCGTAGATCAGCGACAGGAACCCGAGCGACATCAGGGAGCGAATTCCGCTGCAAGCCTCCACCACCGAAAGCCGCTGGTTGGCGAGTTCCAAAACATTGCCGTCCCGCAACACCGGAATGCCGATGAAGTTCAAAACAGTCTCGGCTACGCTCGATGCGAACAGTTGCAACGGCAGGGTGATGCGCGCATAGATGATGGCCGGGATGGGGAGCATAAACACCAGCAGGAATAGCGGAAACGCGAGAATCTTCAGTGTGCGCGTTCCACCCAGGAACAAAACCGCGCCCACCAGCGACACCAGGAAAGCGGCGCGTGCGACGAAGATCTGTGCGCCCAACGTGCCAAGAAGCATTTGAACAGCGCCCAGGATCACGATTACCAGGCCCCAATAATTTGAAACGGGCTTTTTGGCGGCGAGTTGCCCGCGGCATTTCCAAACAATGTAACCCGCAACCAACGGTACGAAAAAGCCGTGACCCACATCCTCGTCAGTTGCCCATTGGCGGACCAGTCCGAAGAGAACCGGAGCGTAGCAGGCAATCAACAGGGCGCCGAACCAGGCGATCGCAGTCCACGGTAACTGCGCTTTTTCGGACGACGCCGCGTTCTGTTCAGGCAGGCTGTTGGCGTAGGTTGCCATGCTATTGGAGGTACTCTAACCCACCCCTGGTCTGATCCGAAGGATCGAACGGGACTAAAATAAGCTTGTGGCCGTCTTGCGTCTGCTTATCTTCCTGATTGTAGCATCGAACCTTTTTGCTCAAACCCCGATATTCCCCCTCAGCGAGATCCGCGCGGGCCAGCACGGAATCGGGAAAACCGTGTTCTCCGGCAATAAGATCGAAGAATTCCAGGTGGAAATTCTCGGCGTGCTGGAGAACCTTGGCCCCAAACAATCGGTGATCCTGGCGCGTTTGTCGGGTGGGCCGCTGGCGAAGACAGGGGTTATGCAGGGGATGAGCGGCAGTCCTGTTTATATCGACGGAAGATTGGTAGGCGCGGTGGCGCTGGCGTTTTCCTTCGCTACGGAACCGATCGCAGGAATCCGGCCCATTGAGGAAATGCTGGTTGTAGGCACTCGGCCTGCGAATCAGGCTCCCATCGCCGTGCGCCGCTCCAAGAATGATGTCGCCTTCCAACCAGCTACTGGAGCCAGTTCGGCTTCACTTGCCACCAGCCTGATGGAAATTGCTACGCCGGTTTCTTTCAGTGGGTTCACATCCGCAACGCTCGATCACTTCGCGCCGGAGCTGAAGAAACTGGGCCTGGAACCGCGACAGGGAATTTCAAGCGGCGGTCGGCTGCCTTCGAAATTCGGAAATCCGGAGTCGTTGCGGCCCGGAGACATGATATCGGTAGATCTCCTTTCGGGCGATCTGTCCATCGGCGCTGAGGGCACCGTCACTGAAGTGGATGGAAAAAAGATTTACGCGTTCGGCCATCGGTTTTTGTCGGTGGGCGAGACGGAACTTCCTTTCGCCCGCGCCGAGGTGCTGACGCTGCTCCCGAACCTGGCCGCATCGTTCAAAATTTCTATCGCGCGCCAATGGATGGGCACCATCACGCAGGATCGCAGCACCAGCATTTATGGCGAGCTTGGCCGCAAGGCGGACACCGTACCCATTGCCGTGACAATGAAGGACGGCCAGCGGGCGCCGATCTCTTATCACATGCAGATGGTGAACGATCGCGTGCTATCGCCGTTCATTGTGCAGATGGCGGTCTATTCAGCCATCGATGCCACTGAACGTACGCTTGGCTTGGCCAGCTACTCACTGCGTGGCGCTGTGGAATTACAGCCGGGCGTTCCGCCGCTGAAGCTTGATAACGCGTATGCGGGCGATTTCAATGTGCCGCTGCAGGCCTCCAGCGGCGTTGCTTCTCCGTTGGCATATCTGATGAGCGCTGGTTTTGATGCGCTGAAGATCAAGAACATTTCGCTCGAGATCCAAGCATCCGAGCGCAAACGGCTGCTGCAGATCGACCAGATCACTGCCTCGCGCAAAGACGTTCACCCTGGCCAGCCCGTGGATTTGACGGTCACGTTCACCGAAGAGAACGGCGTGGAAGCGGAGAAGACCGTCCGTTACACCGTTCCCGTCGGCGCGCCGTATGGCATGCTCAACTTTACGGTCTCGGATGCCTCTTATTCGAACCTGCTCGACTATCAGCAGCTGGCCGCCACCGTTCTGAAATCGCCCACCCAGGTGGTCTCATTCCTGAATCAACTGCGTCCCAACACGAATGCTTACGTGCGAGTATGGCGCACCGATCCCGCCTATCAGGTGCAAGGCGAAGATTTGCCCGATCCGCCGCCATCGCTGGGCCTGATTCTCGCGAAAGCACAAGCTGCCCAGGGGACGTGGTTCGCGCGCGGGTCGAAAATTGACGAGCTCTTGATTGAAACCGGCAACGTGGTAGTGACCGGCTCGAAGAACGTATCCGTGGAAGTGAAGGAATGAACCGTCTCTCACAAAGCCCTCGTCGGCCTGCTGGTGATATCGATAGCGGCCTCAGGTGCGGGTCCAGGGGGACCCGCGCGGACCAGGGGGTCCGCCCCACCTATGTCATTGGATGTGTGCTGTACATCTTGGTAATTGCATCTCTACAGGCTGCTACCACCACAACCTGGGAGATGAACACCTATCAGGACTTTCTGAAAGGCCACTTCACCGGTGTGTCGCTGGACCGCGACGGAAAGCTGATGCTCGCGCCCAAGCTCGAAACGGTTTTTTCGTCCGGTCAATCTGTCATCTGGAGCATCGCCGAAGCGCCGGATGGATCATTTTACATTGGGACAGGGCATCGCGGCCGGGTCTATCGAATCGATGCTTCAGGCGCCAGCACGCTCATCTGGACTGCGGATCAACCGGAAGTTTTCGCTGTAGCGGTGGACGCTGCGGGCATCCTCTATGCCGCTACTTCGCCGGATGGAAAAGTTTATCGCATAGAGAAGGGAAAAGCGGCCGAGTTCTACGCACCCAAAGCGAAGTACATCTGGTCATTGGCATTCGCAAAGGATGGAAGCTTATTCGTGGGCTCCGGAGATCCCGCCAATGTCTATCGCGTGGACAAGTCGGGTAAGGCGGAACTTTACTATGAGACCGGTCAATCGCACGTAACCGCGCTCGCGTTCGATTCGCAGGGAAACACGCTGGCCGGAACCGAACCGAACGGCATCATCTACCGCATCAGCGCGCGCGACAAAGCGTTCGTGCTCTATGACGCGAATCTGCCGGAAATCCGTTCCATCGTTCCCATGCCCGACGGCACCGTGTATGCCGCGGCGTTGGGCGGCTCTGTCGCCAGATCCACCGCGACGCAGAACGCGGGTTTGGCAGCGCCCATCAGCGTAACGGTGACCGCGCCGCCAACTTCCATCACCGTTTCAGATACGCAAGCCGGCGCCGACATTAAACCGAAGGCGGATTCATCGAGGCCAGCCGTGCAGGCCGGCCAAGCCGTTACGTCGGTCACCAGTCCGCTGGTTGAAATACCGGGCGTGGACAAATCCGCGTTGTATAAAATCAATTCTGATTCCACCGTTGAAACTCTGTGGAGCTCGAAAGATGAGAACGTCTACAGCATGGTGGTTGAGCCGGATGGCGGCATCGTGTTCGCCACCGATGGGCAAGGCCGCGTCTACCGGCTGAATCCAGACCGCAAGGCGACGCTGCTTGTGGAGACCAACGAAGGCGAAGCCACGCGTTTGATGGCCGCGCCCGGTGGTCTGCTGGCTGCGACCGGTGACATGGGGAAGCTTTTCCGATTGGCGGGGTCGGAAGGGATGAGCGGAACCTACGAATCGCCGGTGCATGATTCCGGGACTGTGGCGCGCTGGGGCCGCATGAGCTGGCGCGGCCCGGCGGGAAAGGCCGGCTTTTTTACGCGTTCAGGAAACTCCGCGCGGCCGGACAAAACCTGGAGTGACTGGGAGCCGCTTGCGGATCCGCCTAATTCGCTGGTCCGCAGTCCCAATGCCCGCTACATTCAATGGCGCGCCGAGCTGAAAGGTCCCGGCGCGGCGGTGGAGAACGTCAGCATCGCCTATCTTCCGCAGAACAACCCGCCGGTGGTTCGAAGCATAAACGTAACCACGCTAGCTCCGAGTGCTTCGTCGCAGTCCAAGCCGTCCAGCTCCGCTTCGGCTGCCTACAGCATTACCGTGACCGATACCGGCGAATCCTCCACGCCGGCCGGCACGCCTACGCAAGCGCTTTCGCGCGGCCCCAGTTCGCAGATCCAGATCACCTGGCAGGCGGACGATCCGGACGGCGATCGCCTGACGTACGCGCTGTATTTTCGTGGCGAAGACGAGAAGGAATGGAAGCTGTTGCGCGCGAATATGGCGGAGAACACGCTGCTGCTGGATGGCGACATCCTGGCCGACGGGCGCTACTATTTTCGCGTAATTGCTTCCGACCGTCCGTCCAATCCTCCCAACGTCGCTCGCGAAGACCAGTTGGTGAGTTCGCCCGTGTTGATCGACAATACGCCGCCGGTGGTTACGCTCAGCCCGCCCCGCCGCAGCGACAGCCACCTGGAAGTGGACG
Source organism: Bryobacterales bacterium (assembly GCA_003162425.1). Taxonomy (GTDB): domain Bacteria; phylum Acidobacteriota; class Terriglobia; order Bryobacterales; family Bryobacteraceae; genus Palsa-89. The sequence goes on from PMOK01000280.1 coordinate 31,949, forward strand.
CGGACGTTGTGGACAGCACCTCGCCGCTGCGCCGCTGTGAATATTCGATCGACGCCGGAGCGTGGGTTCCGGTGGAAGCCGCCGACGGAGTAACGGATTCTCCACGCGAGCAGTTCCACATCGTAATAGACAAGCTCCGCGCAGGCGAGCACTTGCTAGTAGTGCGCGCGTACGACACCGCCAACAACGCAGGCCTGGCGAAGGTTGTGGTGCGTTAAGACGTTTCTCGTTTCTCGTTGGGTACGGGACTACCAGCCCGAGAGGATCTGAATTGTTTGCGAATCGATAATTCCCTTCCCGAATGTTCTTAGCGACTGCGCGATTTCCTTGCCGCCGATGTCCGTTACCAGTTGGTCAAATTTGCAGCCCGCGCAGTACGGACCGGGAGTCCCGCCGCTCTGTGCGCGCTCTTCCTGGTAGGCGGCTTTATCGGCAAAAAAGAGCCGCGCCTCCTGGTACAGCTCTGAGTTGAAGCAATCGTCCGGGCGTGCGTGCGTGAGAGTGGAGAACACCAGTTCGCCGGCGGAGTGGGGCGCCGCACAGCACGGCAGAATTCGGCCGTGCGCATCCATGACCATCGTTTTGTAGAGCCAGTGGCACGTGTGCTCGGATGGCAGAACCGGTAGCTTCGTGCTGGCCGGCTGCCGCTCGCGATGTCGAGCGAGTTTGTCAGCCCACGACGTTTCGAATTCGCGCTCGATGGTTTCCGTGGCCATCTCGTCCGAATCCACGGCATAGTTCTCGCTGAACTTTTCTTCGGTGCCGGAATCGAGTTCCGCCTTCATGGGCGGAACGGCCGCAGGTTGCACGCCCGGGTCGTCCCAAGCTACGTCGAAAGGCGTCTCCACGGCGAAGTGGTCCACTCCAAGCGCTTTTGCAGTCTTGAACGCCAGCGGGATTTCGTGCGCGTTGTGCTCGAACGCAAGAAACTGCCAGCGAAGGACAGGCGTGCGCTTCTTCAATGTTCGTTTGGCCCTCACCAGGTTTTCGATGTTCCGGTATACAACATCGATGTTCCCGTTCTTCCGATATCTTTCGTATACCGGTTGAGTGGCGCCGTCGATGGAAAGAATCATGAAATCAAGTCCGGATCGTACATAGGCCTCTGCATCGAATCGCCCGATGCTCAAGCTGGTAGAGAGTGCGGTTTGCACGTAGTAGCTTTTGGCGATCTCGATCAGCCTTGGCGTATTAGGGTTGGTAATGGGCTCGCCATAATTACAGAACATGACTTGAAATGCATAGCTTCCGTAACATTGCATAAGGCTACGAAAAAGGGCTTCCGACAATAGCCCCTTGTTCCAGTCGAAAATCTTGAGCGCTTTTACGGAAGTGGAATGCACGCATCCGGGACACGCCAGGTTGCAACCGTTGGATGGGTCAACCATCAATCCGTAAGGCCGTGAAAGCGGCGTTGTGCTTCGCGCGAGGAGTTCCCGCTTGGCGAGCATCAGGTTCAGAACTTTGAGCGTTAGTGCCTTCGCCGCCAGTGGCGAACAGGGACTGCGGCGAAAGTAACGCGACAGCGGATCGCGCGCAGCGTCCAGGCACGAGACAAGCTCCTCTATGGATTCCTGCCCACGTATTTTCTGGTCGATCGCGGATATCAGCTCATGTATCCCTGCAATAGCGCCCCTCCGGCCTCGGTTTCGAATTATTCGCCGCAGGAACTGCATAATTTCTGTGTGCTCGTTTTCTATATAGACCCAAATAATCGGGAATCACCTACAGCACGAGGCGCGGATGCAGAGTTTATTTCATTTCGAACGCCAAGTTCAGGAAGCGGAGGAAGCATAAAGAGAATATCAACGCGTCGCGCCTCAGCGCGCGCATCCACCTTCCCTGGCTTCCTGTGCTTCCTGAATTCCTCGAATTCGATGTTAGGATAATCGCTTGTGTTTGCTTTTCGGTGGGACCATGGCACTTTGCTGTTTGCCGGCGCGGCCATCTCCAACATTCCGGTGCGCTACATTGGCCCGCATCTTGCGAATCCTTTGCAACATTTGCTTCGACCGTCCTTGACTATACATTCCACACGCTCAATGGGTCCAAAGCTCTACCGAGGAACCAATCATTCAGATGTGCGATCAAAATGTCGCCGGATTGCGCTGGATGAGATAGCTCACTTTAGACACCAGGTTATCCATTGTCTGCAGATGGCACTGAAACCGAAGTGATTCGAAGAACTCAAACAGAAGCGCAATTCGTTCGCCGTGCCCCGACTTCCCCGCGTACTCAACCAGAACACAGCACAGGGCGCTGGCGTGGGTCAGAGACCGACTAGGAGCAAAATGCCGGATTAGGTCTCGGGCGGCGCCATCCGCAAAGTCAGTTTATAAGTATCGTTCCAGGGAAAGAGCGGAGTTGTCTTCGTTTCGACCAGGAAGCTCCAGTTGTTCTTGTTCTTCTTGGTCATGTGTAGAAGATCGCCGATTACGGAATTATTCTCCCACACGAGGTGAAGTCGGTCCGGCAATCCGCGTAGCCGAGGAGGGCAATGAAGAAATATCATCGCGTCGCGCGTCAGCGCGCGCGCGACCACCTTCCTTAACTTTCTCGACTTCGTGAATTCTTGAATTCGGTGTACTCGAATTCGATGTTACGATAGCTAATTCCATGCCTCTCTACCAAGTCGTTGTCCTCGCCGTCATCCAAGCGCTCACCGAGTTTGCGCCCGTCAGCAGCTCGGCGCACCTGGCCCTCGCACCCTGGCTCTTCGGCTGGAAGGATCCCGGCCTCACCTTTGACGTTGCGCTGCACGCTGGCACGCTGGCTGCGATTCTCATTTACTTTTTCCGCGATTGGGTGCAGATTATCGGCCAGGGACTCGGGCTGCGCGCTGGTACCGATCCTCAGCTCAAGCAGAATCGCGCGCTGCTGTGGCTGCTGGCGGCTGCATCCATACCGATCGGCGTCATTGGATTTCTGTTCAACAAGCAGGCCGACACCACGTGGCGCAATCCATATCTGATCGGCGCCATGCTGATCGTGATCGGTTTAGTCATGTGGATGGCCGAACGCAGGGGCGCCGGAAACAAGCCCATGAGCCAGATCGGCTGGGCTGACGGTCTGACGATTGGAATAGCGCAGGCGCTATCGGTGGTTCCCGGTACATCGCGGAGCGGCATCACCATCGTCGCCGGATTGTTCCGCGGCCTCGATCGCGAGACCTCCGCGCGCTTTTCTTTCCTGCTCGCCGCGCCGGCCATCGCTGCGGCAGCGCTGAAAAAAGGCTGGGACATCCATAAACATGGTGGCATCCCGCCCGATATGAAGATGCCGTTCCTGGTGGGCACCGTCCTGAGCGCCATCCTGGGCGCGATAGTCATCGCCTTCTTTCTCCGCTACCTCCGCCGCCACAGCCTGATGCTGTTCGTGTACTATCGCATCGTTTTTGGCATAATAGTAATCGCTCTTGCTGCATTTTTCCGCTTCACCGCGGAATGAAGATTCTAGGTCCTACTCGCTTCCACAGGTTGAACGAAGCAGGCGCATTGGTGTTCCTGTTCGCAGGGCTCTTCTTCAGCCTCAGCCTGGTTTCCTATCACCCGCAAGATCCATCCTTCAACTCGGCCTCCGGCGCTCTACGCGCCCATAACCTGACCGGCTTCGCTGGATCGTACACCGCCGACCTCTGCTTGCAGGTGCTGGGGCTCAGCGCCTTCGCCATCCCGGTGCTGCTTTGGATGCTGGCCTGGCGTTGGGTTCGTTCCGCGGAAATTCAGGCGCCGCTCATCAAGGTGATGGGGTCTGGCTTGCTGTTGCTCAGCACCTGCGCCGCGCTCTCGCTGTTGCCGACGTGGCACCCCCGGAACGGAGCATTCTCGGCCGGTGGCATACTCGGCGTCTTGCTGGCCGATTCCCTGATGACGTCGCTCAATCTTACTGGCGCCGCGCTGCTCACAGGCATCTGCCTGATTTTATCGCTCTACCTGATTTCAACTTTCTCCATGGCGACGTTCGCCAAATGGCTGGCCGGACCCCTGGGACTGCTACGGAACGCTCTTTCGCGTTGGGACAACTGGCGCGCCGAGCGCCGGCAGGTTGCGCTCGATCGTGCGCAAGTTCGCGCCCAGCGTAGAGCGGAGAAAGAAGCTCTCGGCCAAACCAAGCAAGTTGTGCGGGAAGCCGCGGCGGAGCTCAAACGAGCCCGAGCCGCCGCAGCGGGTGATTCCATGGGCGAGTCTCCACACTTGGAACCTCCTGCGCCCACAGTGCACGACGAAGATATTCCCATTCACACGCTCGAATATGAACCGCCGCCGCTACCGCCCACTCCGGCTCCGGTGGAGACCGCCGCGCCTCTGTCAACTCCCCCAGGCCTGACGCGTGGACGATTTCCCTCGGTGCCAGAGGTTACCGAACACCCTGAATACCGTCTGCCCGCAACGGATTTGCTCAACGAAATCCCGGGCCGCAACTCTTACGATTCCATCGAGCTCAAAGAAATCGCTACCCGGATCAAAGCGAAGTTCGAAGAGTTCAACGTTCGTGGAAACGTGGTGCAAATCAATCCTGGCCCGGTGGTTACCACCTTCGAATTCAAGCCCGAGCCAGGCATTAAATACAGCCGCATCACCACGCTCTCCGAAGATCTATGCCTGGGACTGCAAGCCGAATCGATCCTGATCGAACGCATTCCCGGCAAGCCTACTGTGGGTATCGAGGTACCCAATTCGCGGCGCGAGCTGATCAGCATTCGGCAGATTCTGGAATCGGAAGAATTCAACGATTCTAATTCCCGGTTGACCATCTGTCTCGGCAAGGACATCAGCGGACGTATCAAAGTTGCCGCGCTCGAATCCATGCCGCACCTGTTGATCGCCGGCTCAACCGGGGCCGGAAAGAGCGTGATGCTGAATTCCATGATCATGTCCATCCTGTATAAGGCGACGCCGGACGAAGTGCGCATGATCCTGGTGGATCCGAAACGCTTGGAGATGGGGCTGTACGAAGGAATCCCTCATCTGCTGACGCCGGTGATTACGGATGCGAAGAAAGCCACCAACGCATTGCGCAACGCGGTGCTCGAGATGGAACGGCGCTTGAAGCTGCTGGCCGGGCAGGGAGTTCGCAATATCGATCAATACAATCGAAAGATGCGTCAACTGCAGAACGAGCCACGCAGCCTGTTCGACGAGGAAGAGCCAATGACGGCGGCAGATCTCCGGCCGCTTCCGTACATTCTGATTTTGATCGACGAGTTGGCGGATCTGATGATGGTGGAGCGCGGGAACGTGGAAGAAGCCGTCACTCGCCTGGCGCAAATGGCGCGCGCCGTGGGCATGCACCTGGTGCTGGCCACGCAGCGGCCCAGCGTGGACGTGATCAC
>PMOK01000004.1 GCA_003162425.1 Bryobacterales bacterium
CCAGGCTCCCGATCCGCCCAGGCAGCCACGACAGCACCTTCCCCACCGTCACCATGTGTTCTTCCTCAGGCGCTCTCACGCGAATCCTCAGTTTGTTGCTGACCCAAAGGTCATCTCCGCAAAAGCGCCGCGCCGGAATGCGGCGTGTCCTTTCGGCAAAGCTGCGTGACGGTGCCTGATAAGGATTGATAGCGTCGGTCTATCGCCGTCCGGGCAAGGAGACCGCAGTGGACGCGATCGATGCCGATGTTCCTATTGCAATTTCATAGATATGATCTTCTTGGCTGCGAGTCATTTGTGCGGAAAAAATGACGCTTGAATCTCACTGCAAACGTCCGGTGAGAAGCAGAAGGTCGATACATCGAGCTGGAGCTGCTTTAAGCCGCTTGAGGGATTAACCCGGAGCAGCACCGGTACCGGAGTATGGCTCCGCCCTGCGGGTGAGTCGGTAATATAAGCGGTGCAACGTGGGTCATCAGGTTGCAATATCACACATCGCGGCTGAGTAACCACCCCGTTCCATGACATGCTGAACGGAAGCTGCCCCTGAGTCTTCGGCCAGTGAAAGTTGAGCGGAAATCCTCCGTCCCACTTAAAGCCACTCTCTTGGAATCTCCCGCTGTCCGCCTTAAGATTCAGGTTGTACCAGAATTCATTGCCACTAGAACGAAACACGTGTTGCGTGCTGCTGACTTGCGGACGAATGTACAGACCGTAAGCAAGTACGCAAGCCGCGCCAAGGACTACGATGTTCTTCCCAATGACCAGCAGTGCCGGCCTCTCGCTTCGAGTGAGCGCACTCATCAATTGAAATGGAGCCTTGACCAGTTGCCACAACGCCCACAACTCCACGATTATGATAACGCCAAGGAACCAGCCGGCCGGGTAGTGTCTCAGTTTGAGCCCACTCGCGGATTTGGCGGGTGGGATGCGCCTACATTGACCTAAGCCGAATTCTTCCGATGAGCGCCGGCCGGGTAGTGTCTCAGTTTGAGTTTTGGCGTAACAGGCTGGGGGCCGGGTCTTACGTGCTAAAATGCAAGCAGCCCGATTCGCGGTCGGGTGTTTGCTAAGAGGAGAACAATTCTATTTTACAGGAGAGTTGCGCCTCGATGCAAATTAAACAGCTTGCCCCAATAGCTTTGGTCGGACTTGCACTCGTTGCCCAGTCCACACACCCGCTAAATGACGTTCGCATCAAATCGGTGGAGATCGGAGATCCTGAGCCCCCACTCCATTCTGTGAAGTGCCAGGGTCCGACGTACGGCTACCTGCACTTAGGAGAACGCACCAAGTTAACTCCGGCAGAAATCGGAGACTATGTCCTTTCTGCCGCCGCAGACGGCAAGCTCGTGACACTTTACCCGGAGAGTAAGAGTGGGATATTCGCCCGTGAAGCTTGCCGTCATGACAGCGGTAACTAGGGTTGAGTAGCGCTTTTCACTGCCGGCCACTCAAACAGCTTCGTGTTGCAGATGGTGAACGGCTCCGGGGCCTTAAATGCGGGTGGCTGATACTCCTTGCTTCCAGCGTTCGCCCACAGTCTAATGGTCTTCAGGGAGTAGATTCCATCCACCGCATAGTCGGGAACTTTGACAACAACTTGTAGCACGCCCCCGACCGGTGCCAGTTGTGTTGAGTCAATCGAACTTACGAAGGCCTACTGATCCGCCTTCGGCTTTGAGTCAGTTCCGATTGTCGCCATACCGAGTGTAATTTTAGGAAGGTACTCACCCTCCAGCGTGACCGTGAACGGGATTTCTGATCCAGGCGAAAAGCACGGCTTAGGTTTATCGGTTGGCGCTGGTGTTTGTGCTCCTACAGTCGTGGCCAGCGCGAGAACAATGCAGCTAACTTTCTGAAACGTCTTCATTTTATGGAACTCCTTATTTTGTTTGCAGATACAGCTTGCGCCACGGGCCGTGATGCGCTATTCTAATAGCGTACACGGCCACATGGCCGCATGTTTTGCAGATCTTTGAAAGCTCCCCGGAAGAGTGCCGATCCGTATTAAGCCCTAATCCGGTGGCGCGTATGTTGTCTGCGCTGTTTGTGGTGTAGTAGACGGCCAATCGAGACCGAAACTTAGCTTTCCGATAATTAGCCGGACGCTAAATCCGCCTCGTTTGCGCCGCGCGCAAATTTTGATTTTCACTCGATAGGACTTACCTCCTTTCCTGTGACATTAGGCCTCGGTGCTGTTCTGGTTTCGACCCTATGACAGCACCGAGGTTTTCTGCGTTTTGACCGCAGAATTCGTGGCTCGGCTACCCGCCAAGCAATTCCTTTTCATGCCCGCGCAGCCGCTGTAGGAGCGGATCTCCGAGGACGGTATAGACAACAGTTTGGCCATCACGCTGGCGATCTTCACCATGCACGGCAACATCACCGTCCAGTCCAAATTTAGCCTTGGCCCACTCGCGGATTTGGCGGGTGGGATGCGCAAGCCCCTTGGAACTAGCAACTCCGATGGCCCTGGCAAGAACTTCCCTTTCCTCTCCAGTTGGCTTAGCCAAAAGCACCTTCAGCATTGCCTTTGAAAATTCACCAAGGGCTACTTCAGCCCCTGTAATTGGGTGGGCACTGCCTTCGGAGCGTTGATGGCCGTTTTGGTGGCCGTTCTTGACAACAGACAACTGCTGGTAGACCTCTACAGCTTCCTTTGCCGTGTCGGTCTCGACCTCGATTCCGTCTATTTTTATCCTGATAGCCATGGTAGTACTTCTCCCTCCTTCCAAAATACACTACTGGCTATCTGGGCGTCAACTGGGTAGTACAACCAGTTCCTCCAGTAGACTCTACCGGGGATTGCTCTAGACTCTCGGGCTATGTCGCTGGAAAACCATCACGAGTGGATAGGCCAGGCGCTCCACTGATGGCGCAGCGTATCGGCAGAGCGTCCTCCGGCCATGCGGTCCAACTGCCCGCGAAGACCTTGGAGAGAGTAGCTGTCGTTGTAGACCGGATCGGTTCGGGGCAATAGTTCGCGCGCTTCGGCGAACAGGACTACCACGCAGCGCATAACCAGCCGAGTGGCAGCGATGTAGACATCGCGCGGTGAGACGGCCACACTCTCGGCGCGCAGATGATCAATCACCTCGCCGGAACTGTGGATGATGTGCTCCACCGCCAGACGGACCCGCTCACCAAGGTTGGCTGAGAGCTCCGCCTGTCCCTTGCGGGTGTCCTGGATGGCTGCGACGAGTGGGGCGGGCTCGCCTTCTTTCGGCGGCGTGAGAGCCTTGGGACTCAGTAGGTGCAGAAGCGCTCGAACCTGATCGCTGGGTTCGCCTTCTTCGAACCAAAGCGCGATGTCCCATTCGCACCAAGCCTCATAGTCCGGACCGGTGTGGATCAGCCGCCATTGGACGCCGTTGGTGAGAAGGCCAAGTTTCTGCTGGCTCTTCCGGAGCCATTCGACAACGCGGGCAATGCTGCGCCGGCCGGTGCCGATGCCAATCTGCTTTACGTCGTCGTCGAAAACCGGGAGCACAGCCCCGTTGCTTCCCAGCCAGAGTCTTCGGGGTTTGAAGTTCTCTCCCGTGATGAGGCGATGCCCCCAGTCGGCACCGACGGCGCTTGCCTTCTTCCATTCCAACGCCGGAAGTTGCAGGATGCCTTCCAGGACCGTATCGAGTAATGCCGCTTGCGCACCGAGCTTCTCAGCATCTTGCTGCGCCTGAACAGCACTCCGGAGGCGCCCTGCCCAGTAGGGGGAAAGCTCCGGCTTCTCAGTCGAGAAATAGTGCGCGAGGCGGGCCGGGGCGATGAGCAGGCCACCGTGCTTAAGGCTTGACCACCAGGTGAACTGGGTCAGCGGATCGATCTGGTTGATCATCGAGCGCTCCCCGGCAGACGAATTTCGACAGCGACCGGGAATACCTGCGCGGACTGTCTCAATTGGTAGCGCTTGGGGAGAACGAGGGAAAGCACACGATCCTGTTCGGCCTTGAGGCGGGTCAGAAGTTCGTTGAAGTGGCTCGACCGGCGTTGTAGTTCGGCCTCCAGATCTCGCAAACGGTCTTCTTGGGCGCGGCGGTCGATGTCGATGAGACTGAGCTGGCGCATATCGGCGATCAGGCGATCGCGTTCTTTCTCCAACTTGGCAATGGTGTTCTCGCTCATCGCCCTTTCCACTTCTTTGAGTCTCAGCCGGAAGCGCTCCTGCTCGGCTTTGAGGGCATCCCGGCCCACGTCTTCGAGGCGCTTCTTGAGAGCTTCAGTAAGCGACGCCGCACGAGACTGGACAAACATTCGAAGGTCCGGTTCCGCGTCTTCCCATATATGCCTGGCACCTTCGACAAGAGCGGCATCGCTGACCCGCGTTCCGGCTCGATCGGCGGTTGGTTCCTGATAGGGGAGCGGATCACCGAGGTCGCCCTGCCGTAGGGGAATCTGGTAGGTCCTTGTCCAGTGATGGAACGGCTCGCGGAGTTCGTTGATGGCCAGCTCTTCTACAGTCAGGAATATGAGCGCATCAAGGTCTTTCGGTACGTCGCCGGTGCGGACCGTCCACCGGCTGGCAGTGTGATCGCGCTGCTTTCGCCCGGAGCCAGGGAACCGCAGGCGGGCAAGAGTGGACAAGGCGTGGTGGAATACAGGGTGGCCCAGGTGCAGCAGGACCGTATCAGGCTTCGCGCGGAACACGGCACGGCCTTTCGATGCGTCCAAAAAGAACGCGGGGTCAAAGACGATTGCGGGGAGCGCACCGATGGCCGCACCCTTCCGCTCCAGGCGAAGAGTGTCGTCAATTAAGGACTGCCATCGTGGCGGGATCGGGGTCGCCAGCCGCATACGACCTTTCGCATCAGGCCCGTCGAGCCTTGGATATCCGAATCCCGACGCCAATGCGACTTCAAGGGTTTGCTTGAGCGTTTCGGGCGACAGGTCAATGTGACGCCCAAACTCGGCGAGGTGCTTGGCGTACTCTTCTCCGCTCGTCTCGCTGGAGTTGCGAGGAACGATGGCGCGGCCCTTAGCCTTTTTGACGTCGTGGTCAAGGTGTTCGATAAGCGGGTCCGTGTCCTCCTGATCCTGAAACCGTCGTTCGAACGCCGCGTCGAACACCTGTCCCATCGAGCCGAGATCCTCGCGAATCTCGTGGACCTTCTGAACAACTTTCCCTACAAACTTCAGGTCGGCGTCATCCTCGCTCGTGAAATGGAAGACGGTGACGTCGCGGGCTTGCCCGCGGCGGTCCAGGCGACCGTTGCGTTGTTCCAGCCGCGATGGGTTCCAGGGGATATCGAAGTGGAAGACAAGTCGCGCTGATTCCTGCAAGTTCAAGCCTTCGGAGGCAACGTCGGTGGCGATCAAGATGCGGATTGGGTCCTCGGGATCGTTGAAGGCTGCAATTACCTCATCACGATTCATGAGCCCAGCTTGACTCTTGCCGCCGAAGAGGATGCGAATGCGGGACTCGTAGTCCCCTTGGAATTTGCTCTTGAATCGAAGGAAGAGGTAGTCGAGCGTAGTCTTGTACTCGGTGAAAATGATCAGCCGCTCGTCGTGTTTCCACTGCTTGCCGTCGCGCAAGTGCTGCGTCACGACTTCCAGGAGCCGGTCGAACCGCGAGTCTGCATTCGGTACGCGGAGCGCCCCGTCGGCTCTGGTGAGCCCAAGACGATCCAGAGCATGGTCAATCGCCGCAACTTCGCTGGTGAGGTCTGGCAAGAGTGGTTTTAGCCAGGCGCCGACAGTCCGGGCGGCATGGTGAGCGCGGCTTTCGATCTCGCCGTCGTCGTCGAGATCCTCTTCGTAAGATCGCTGCGCAGCCCTCACCGCGGTGGCGTCAGCAGCATCGCCATGCGCCGAACGGCGGTAGCTGGGCTCACCCCCGATGCAGAGCGGAACTGGCGCACATCGGCGGGCTCCCACTGATCGGTCATGACGTAACCCAACCGGTCGGAGAATTCCTCGAAGCGTTTTAGCAAGAGACGGTACTTTTTGTGGGTTGCGAAAGCTGCGGTCTCACGGAGCTCAGCGAGGAACGCCTTGGTGGCGCGCTCGATAGTGATGCGTTTGCCATTCGGCTCGACTGCGGGCGGCGGCTGAGGCGCGGGAATCTCTTCATCCCAACTGCCCGCTCTTTCCCAATGCGCCACGACGGCCCGCGCCTGTTCCCACGTTGGCCGCCCCGTATCGCGGCGCTTGAATCTTCGAGCCAGGGTCCCCGAAGCGAAGATGCGACACGTACAACGCTTCCAGTTTTTCTTGCGTTCTTCAAATTCACCCGAGCGGAGTCTTCCGAACAACCAGCCTCGCAGTCGCGACGATGTCGGCGGTAGAGGTTGAGGGCCATGTCTACCCGATATTGCTCGACGGCGACACTGGATAGCTATAAATGCTTTAGAATCTTCTGGCGGAGAGGGGGGGATTCGGAGCCTTCACTGACTAAGCGCTTCTACAACCTATAGATTCTACGTTGCCAGATGTGCCAACTTTGCCACTTTTCCCGTGAACCATTGCACGCTATTGCACGCTGGACTCGATGAGAAACACTCGGCAATGTGTTCCCGCGCTCAATCAATCGGTCGCGCGCGGTGCCGTCGCGTAGTAGGGATTGGATCACTTGGTGAAAGGACCTTAGCCGAGAGTCTCTTCTGAGGAAAGTCTTTCCTGTTAAGAGTTGCAATGAAGGCTGCACGACCCTGCTCAGCGCAAGCGCAAAACATATTATCGTCCGGGTCTGGCGACAGGTCGGCAGTGATCCGAAGGTCCACAAGCTCGGCCTCCTCCCTTAACAGGTTGATGATTTCGCCTATCAGATTGCGCCGCACCCCTAAGCGTCTGAGCACCTCTTTGTATTCGGCAAGAATGTCTTCTGTGATCAGCCACGTGAAAGTCGCGTTCTCAAGCCAGTCGCGGAGAAGTTCGGCGCTCGGGTTCCGTGGTGCCCGTCCGAATTTGAATCCAGAGATGCCAGCGACAAGGACGGAAGTGTCGATCACTCCTCTACGCGGATTTTCTCGACCTGGCAACAGTAATCTCCGGCAAGCGCTTTTTGTCGGCGCGGTACGCGCCGATTGCCTCTATGATCTGAGACTCTGTTACGCCAGATAAATCGCCTGCAGCCGCCTCTAGACTGCGTGCGAAGTGGCGCTTCCATCCCGGTCGCTTGCGGCCCCGCGGGAGATCCTGGTACACGTCGGCCCGAGGAAGTTGCTCCTCAATCTCATTTGCCAGCTCTCTCACTGGAATACGTACCTCCACCGCCTCACGGCCTCTCGCCGGGAGAGACCGCAGCCACAGATAACGAAGTCTGTTCACTTGTGCTTTCCTCAGACTGGTCGACAGAACTTGCGTGAAGCGGGCGAGCACTTCCGTGGACGTACCGAGCGACTCCTTCAGGTAGAATGCGACCTTGGCTTCGAGTAGGAGCTGCTTGTCAAACCAATAGAGGCCGTTCCGACGGGTTGGCCGCAACACCTTGAACTGCACCAGATTCTGGAGGTCCTTCGGCTCAACACCAAGGACAGCACTGGCTTGCTTCAGTTTCAATTCGACAGCCTGCATCTCGATATACCATCTATATTTTAGATGTAATGTCAGATCTAGTCAAGTTCCATGCAGTATCTGCTGTGTTCGTTCCACAGCTCCGACCCGGCGCCGCGAGATTCCGCGCGATGTTCGCCAGGCGATCATTTCATCTCCAGATGAATAAAGCGCCAAGCGGCGCGGAAATCTATACCGCATCTCAACGACATCGGCCCAATTTGGCGAGCTGACGCCAGTTTGGCCCCACTTGGTTCAGCTTTCCGGTTTGGATCTGAAGATACATACAATTAAGAGAGAGGAAAAAGACGCTCCAGCAGTTTGATCGGCCCGTGCAGAAAGCATTCATTTGCACAGTGGTCTTTTCCGTCGTCTTGCGGAACACAAATCGCCGGCAAAATCTGATCGATGACCCGATTTTGCTGACTTGCGATACGGTCGATTCGATTCACTAACAACGAAAGGAAAAGAAGATGCCAGACACAACTTCCCTCTATCCGATTTCAAAAGTGATCGCAAAGATCATCCTGAACTCGGGCTACACACCATCCGGTTTCATTCTCGCCATGGGTCATGCTAGCGCCGAAGCTGGACTCCACGACATAGAATCCTGGCTGGAGAAGGGAGAAGGGGACGCAAGCACGATCGCACAGATCGCGGCGTTCTCTCCCGGCGAGGCGGAAAAGTTGCGCAACGCGGTCGCGGAAACAGCAGCAATGAAAGCTGCTGGCGTGGACCCCATGATTCTTGAACGGGAAAGGAGTGAGCGCGAGAAGAGGGACCGGTTTAAGCCGTTCGTCCATGCCGAAGGCGAATTGAAAGTTCCCACTGGAATCACGAGTTTTGGCGTAACTGGCGGGCACAGACGATGGACCACCATTCAGATTCCAGCAGACATTGCGAAACTGCCGCTCGAAGAGCAATTGGCGAAGTTACCAGAGTTGATGGCTGAGTACAAACAGGAACACAATGGCGCCTGCCCATTCTTCGGAAAACTGGTGGGATTCAAGTTTGTGCGCCTGAATGATTATTTTCAATTTGATGCAGACGGACAGTTATTGGAACACGTTGAGGAACAGTTTCGGCATGGCGAGACCCGCGTAGAACTTCGATAGTAGATCAAACGGCGGCCGACGAGATCTGACCTACAGCAGAACCAGCGCCATTGAGTTCACCTCGTGGTGTGCCGCAGCTCTTCGCTGGTTCATCAGCACTACCCGACAGAAAAGGTTGGCGAGTTCAATCTGTTCGAGCGTGGCGCATTTTGCTGTGGCGAGCTTGGGACTCGCTACGACGATCGCCAGAATCTGTGCGCGCGAGATAGCAACATTGAGACGGTTCTTGCAAAACAGAAAATCAATTCCACGGGGTGCATCGTCGCCGGAACTCGATGCCATTGACACGATGACGACAGGAGCCTCCTGCCCCTGAAACTTATCTACGGTGCCGATACGAATGCCGGGAAACCGTTGCCGCAGTCGCCGCACCTGCAGGTTATATGGCGAAACAACCAGCACGTCATCGTCAAGGAAAGCGCGCGTAATACCATTCTCAAGAATCTGCGCGCGTTTGAGATCTCGAAGAATGTCTTCGACTGCGTCCACTTCCTCTTCGGAATCGCATTGATTGCCCTCATGGTCGATTGGAACGTAGACAACGCCGTCGGACGCCGCTAAGCGGCCCTGGCCTCCAGCGTCGAGATGCAATTCACGGCTGCTTGTAACTGCCTCCGCCGTCAGCCGTCCATCGTAAACGGCGTCGGAGATGAACTCGCAAAGCTCCGGTCTCATTCGCCACGTCCGGCTCAGGAAGATGCCGAGATCGTCTGGAATCGTAGGACTGCCCTGCATCATATATTGCAGAATGGACAGTCCACTGTCGTCTGGGTGCGTGCCTTTCGTGGGTTGCTCCAATTGCATCTGATCCCCCAACAGAATCAGATTCGCGGCACTGGCTGCTACGCTTACCAGATTGGCCACTGGGACCTGGCCTGCTTCATCGATGAAAAGGTAGTCGAAAATGCCAGCTGCTTTTGGATGCGAGAACAGCCACGCAGTTCCGCCTACCAGATCAGGAACGATATCGAGCTTGAAAAGATCCCCTGCCTTAGGGCAATATTGGATCCGGCTCGAAGTAGTCTCCTCTTCACCGCCGACTTTGGCTGCCGTAAAGCTTAGACCTTGATCTTGCGCGTCTTTCACACTGCCCGAAAGCAAAAGGTCAATCGCCCGGTGACCAGTCGACATAATCCCGATGCGTTTGCCGGCGCCGAGCAGTGCGGTAATCATACGTGCCGCCGTGTATGTTTTCCCGCAACCCGGAGGCCCCTGTATGCAGAGCGAGCTGTGATTCAGATTCAGCGCAGCGTGGACCGCTCCCTGCAATTGATCCGCGCCAGCCGGTATGACAGGACCCGAGTCTCCACCAGAGATCCTCGGTCGACGGCGGTAGAGAAAGTCTTCCAGGGCTTGAGGAATGCTGCCCGTTTCCCTGTACGCACGGACCAGCCGCTCGATGGAATCCACAATTGTTTTGGCCGGAACAATCTCGTCCGGTATCAGATTCAGCCGTTGCGGAGGCGCGGGCCGGGTTTTGCCGAACTGGAATGTCAGTAAGCCGCTGTCGAAATCCAGATGGGTTATCTCAACCCGCGTCTCAAGGTCGTGGCTGAAATAACAGTAGTCGCCCGCACGCAGCCGCGTTTCCTGTTTCGGATTAAATTGGTATTCGTACTCGAAGGACCGCTTGACCGTGACCGGAGGCCTATCGGTTCGTTCGAGATTTGCGAGGCAGTCCGGATCTTCTTCCAATTCCGCGTCCGTGCTTGCACTCCGGTCGAAGAATTCCCACCAGGTTGGCTTGTCTTCCCGACGATGGAATTCCAGCACCTGCGCCAAAAGCCGGTGCACCCGCCAGCGCTCCGCATCCACTCCGGGAAGATCGGGGATCTCGTCGAGCATTGCCAAGGCTAACTGCCCCCGAGGTGGCGATGGCGTACTCTGCGCCTCAACTATTGGGCCAGCATAAGGAATGCCCGCTTCTTGCTGAATAGCCCTGAGCCATTCGAGGAGTTTCCGCGTCGAATCGCAATCGGCTTCGTTGTAGTCCCGGATCAAGCGAAGCGTGGGCGACGTTCTCCAGTCATCACCGTCCCTTTTCTGCCGCCAGGAGTGGTAGTAGACCATGGAATCGCCGGCCGTGGCCACCTCGCCAGTTCGCGTCGGCATGTAAATGTGCTCGATATTCTTGAGCGAGTAGGCCGGCTCGCCGACCAGAAGGCCCTGCCGGACCACTGCGTACAAATCCACAAATACCCGGCCGCGAAGCAGTTCATCCACTTCGGCCTCGCAGCATCCGTAGCGGGCCGCCAGTCGCTTCAGGGCGCTGGTCTCGTAGGGGGCGTAATGGTAAACGTGCATCGATGGATGTTCTTGACGCTTCGAAAAGATCCAGCCTATGAAGTCCCGGAACGATTTTTTTTCCTGATCCCGATCATGCGCCCACCAATCCAAAAATCGCGGGCACCCGGAGTCCAGGTAGACAACACCGAGAAGGTATTCCAGCCCGCCCGAAATCAACGGATAGCCTTCGATGTCGAAGCACACGTCTCCGGGCGAAGTGGGCGGTAACAAGGAGAGTCCAACTCCTTCACGATCATGCGGAAGAACCCGATACTGCGGTATCGCAATGCCTGACGACGCGATCTGTAGTTCCGCCTGATCGCAGAGCCGCTGATGTGTCTTCGTGGCGAGTCCCGGCACCAACGTACCCGTTGTTGCCAGGAGATCCTTCACCGTGCGAATTCCGGAGAGTCTTAGTTGTTTGATCTGGCTGGCGCGAATGTTGGCGACAAAGCTGAGATCGTCGGCCTGCCGGAGTAGATTTTGCGCGTACGAACTCCATCTGCCGTGTTCGCGATATTCCGCCGGATCAGGACATTCCGAGCCGGTGATGCCGTTCTGGAAGTCCAGGAATCCGGTCTTGAGCACCCGGTAGTAATAGATAAAATCCCGTAGTGGAAGCCGGCATCTTTCGCCGTTCGCGAGGAAAATGCCCATGTGAGCGGGGAGTTCCCCTTGCACACTGGCGAGCATCTCCGAATAGCAGCAGAGCTGCACTGCATAGTGCGGTTTCATGCTCTGGCCCAGTTTCGCGTCCCAAACTTCGTAGTGGTAGTTGCCGAGGGAAGATGAGCCCTCCGTTCGAATCAGGAAATCGGCGATGCCCATGAACTCGCCGTGCTCCAGGTACGCTTGATAGATGATCGGCGCTCCATCAATCATTGCGCGAAGCGTGGCGGCGGCCCGATCCATGCTGGAAGGGATATGAGTGATTGAGTTTTCCGTGCCCAACGCTTCGAGAACGTGCTTCTCGTGGGTAACTCCGGCGTCCATGATCATGCGGCTCTGATCGTCCGGCGCATCGGCTACCGCAAACCCCGGCCGTTCTAGATTTAGCCGGTCCATCCAGGACGCATATTCGGATTCAAGAAATGTAATCAGGTCCGAGGGAGAGTAGACAACCGATCCATTGGCAAAACGCATGGTTAGCGCTCGCCGGCGGGAGAGGCCGTGCGGGAAACTTCAGCTTCGAGTTCGGACACTACACGATCCAGTTCATCCAGGATAGGATGTGGTCGCGCAGCTTTGTACGCCTCAACCAGGCTACGGTAGTACCAAAGCGTTCCGTCCTTGCCTCCGTTGAATCTCATCCAAAGCCCCTCGCGCAAGCGCCGGTAATTACGAAGAATGGCCGTTGCATTGTGGAGTTTGTCCGCCGCGCTGACCAGCCTTGCGGATTCCGACGCATGACCTACATGGGCGACATAGGCTTCCTTGCGTCTCCGCCACTCCGGCTTTGGCACCACATCGGCATCGCTGCAAGACTCGACAATCTGCGCTACGGCCGAGCCGAAGCGCCGCCGAATCCCTTCCAGCGTTGGCTGGCCGCCCTGATCCTCCACAGCGTCATGCAGCAGCGCGGCGATTGCCTCATCTTCGGTTCCCCCGTACTCGAGGACTAGCCCGGCCACACAGAGAAGGTGGGAAATGTAGGGGATTTCAGCTCCTTTCCGCGTCTGCGCATTGTGCAGTTGTGCCGCGAAGGTAAGAGCTTCTGCGAAATCCGGTGAAAGCATGGTTGTCCCCTCGGCGCACATTTTGGGTTTCGGCGCGCCAACCCTTGCTATCGGCTGCGGATCGCCTCCACAACACTCCTCTTCGTTAACAGGCTAAAGGTTCCCGTGTCTTGCGTACCGCCTCTGTGGCCCATCGGTTCAATAGTCCATTCTGGAAATGTCATCCCAGCCCAAGTGTGGCTGGCATTCAGCTGTCATCACATGTTGTACACAGCACAACGAAAGGATGTTTCCGGCGTTTTCTCCAGAGGTTCAGCGGGACAGCAACACGAACCTGGCATTTAAGGCACGGCACCGGTGTGGTCTTCTCTTGCGAATCCCAAAGATGACAAATTATGGTGTTCCGAGCCTTAGTGGGCATGATTTTTCTCCTCACCGATCTATCACTCTTACGCTTCTTATCTCTCATGCTCACCCAATTTCTGTTGGTTCCTGTATAAGAGTTGCATACGTCAAACCGTCGGATTCGTGGCAGCGCAATGCTGAAGCCGGCGCCAAGTATTCGTTGACCCAAGTCAGAAAGGGCTCGAACAGATCACCTTCCCACACGGCTTCCCGGGTAGGCAGCGTTAATCTGGTCTCCGGGTTACACTCTGTACAAACATATCCACCTGGAACCCGCTTTGGCGACGAATCGAACGAAGCAAGCATGTCGATACATTCATCGTTTCGGTTGGCCTCCGGACGACCGGCGAAGACACTCAAATCGTTACGCATGAGCTGGACGGTGATTATTCGGTCAACCCGAGCAAAGCCGAAGAGCATCCTATGGCTGGAGCGCTTGATGAAATCAAGTTCAAGGAGGAATCTGTTTTGATTAACGCGGTACCAGTCGTGAAAAGCATGTTGAATCCGATGCCGTGCCTTTATATGTTTCGGCCATCGGGCTACTGGGGCCTCTGGAACGCGTAGCAATATCGTGAACACTTCCATTGGCTGGTTGCCGCGATGCACGCTACTTAGAATACGCCTCAACCCAGTCGTCATGGGCGCGACCATAAGCTGCTTGAAGTTCAGCGTCCGCGGCGTCTGGCAGTCGGCGCTGCATTTCGTTTTGAACGAGCGAGGCGAACCCCGCCAGATTTTTCTCCAAGCAGTGCTGGATCAAGGTGAAGGCGAGATTCTGGAACAAATCCAGATAGTCCGCAGCCTCCATATCCAAGATCTGACAGCGCGAACAGTAGGCCTCGATGCGGGACCAATGCGGGATATCCGCGGGTTTGGTTCGCTCGGAAGCTCGGTGATTCCGTCGTTGAAATACCGTCTCTAGTTCGACGTAAACAACTCCACCTCTTCGGCCGGGAAGGCACGAAGTTCCTCATCGTCGTGAACGAGGCGCCCGTGCCTGACTGTTTGAGCTCGGCGTCAATATCATCAGACAGTTCGCCCACCCGGATCTCTGATCGCCTGCTTCTACCTTTCGTGGTTGGCTTTGGCGCGTTCGACCGCCTCCGCGTTCAGCTGTTTTTTCGCCTTGAGGAATTCCGCCCGAATCTCAAAGCGCCAGCGCTGTAGAGCCTTTATATGCTCCCGAATCGTTAAAGCGCACGCGATGGTTGGGCTGCCGGTTACCGCGGGGCCCGGTCAGGACATGCACTTCATTTCCGACTGTTTCGACGCCGAAAACCTTCTGACTTCCTGCCATGATCGCAGAATTGCGCACGTGGTATTCCTGACCATTCGAGCGCCTGATATTTAACTGACCATTCTCTTCGTCCCAAAGTCCAAGCAGCATGTGTTTGTTCTCCCCAAGTGTCCCATCGTCGCCGTCCAACACGGCTAGTCTGAACGAACTGATAAGCACACGCGCGCGCGACCGCGATGTTAAGAACCTCGTTCATGGAAGACCCGCACGGCAAAAAGGAGCCATGGTCCACACCCTATTCGGCCCAGTGGATGGGGAGTTTAAACCACAACACCAGGGAAAGGCTCGATGCCGAGTGTCAGTGAGTTACTGGGATTTATAGCGTCGATAGAATAGTGAATCGAAACTGTACCATTCTCCCGTTAATCCAATTGGCATCCGGCACGAACTCGTGGTTCTTGTTAGTTCTCCCTCGCCATTTAGAGCGTTGCCAAAGTGGCGCCCTGAGATTTTCAGGAAACTACTGGCCCACGGGCGATCGCTGATGACGGATAATGATAACGATAGGTGACTCCCAATCAGTTTTTTTATATTGATCCGCCGCTGAAGGAACAGTGTCGACCAGCTACCATGCCAAATATTTCGCGAACGAATTGACCCGCCGCTCAGGCACGGTCGG
Source organism: Bryobacterales bacterium (assembly GCA_003162425.1). Taxonomy (GTDB): domain Bacteria; phylum Acidobacteriota; class Terriglobia; order Bryobacterales; family Bryobacteraceae; genus Palsa-89. The sequence continues at coordinate 14,896 of PMOK01000004.1, forward strand.
CGTCGAGAAATTATCAATGTCGCTGTTCGATGCCGCAGTCGATCTGAATCCTTACCAAATCGAGGCGGCGCTCTTCGCTTTCCGTTCGCCTCTATCCAAAGGCGTGCTTTTGGCCGATGAGGTTGGCTTGGGAAAGACTATTGAGGCGGGCTTGGTGTTGTGCCAGTGTTGGGCTGAGCGCCGACGAAAACTGCTGGTTATCTGTCCCGCATCGCTGCGCAAGCAGTGGAGTATGGAACTCTTCGAGAAATTCCATCTTCCGAGCGTCATCCTCGATTCAGCCTCGTACCGGGAGTCAATCCGTGAGGGGAGTACATCGCCCTTTGCCGCACACGTAGTTGTCATCGTCTCTATGAACTTTGCTAGCCGCATGGCAAGCGAGATGCAACTCGTGCCGTGGGACCTCGTCGTAATTGACGAGGCCCATAAGCTTCGGGGCGCTTACCGTAGCAGCAACAAGATGGGCCAAGCTATTCGCATGGCCATCGCGGACCGCAGGAAATTGCTTCTGACGGCGACTCCCCTCCAGAATTCACTGCTCGAACTCTATGGCCTCTCTACCCTGATTGACGAGCATCTATTCGGTGATCTGGCCAGCTTCCGGACGCAATACTGTTCGAAGGACGGCGACCTGGACGGCTTGAAGGACCGTCTTCGTTCTTTCTGCTATCGCACGCTGCGAAGCGAGGTTCTGGAGTACGTAAAATACACAGAACGCCGGCCGATTACGCAGCCCTTTACCCCTGCTGATTCCGAACAACAACTCTACGAAGCCGTCTCCGCTTTTCTGCGCAGGGACGACACTTACTCCATCCCACACCGTCAGCGAGAGCTGACGACGATGATTTTGCGCAAGCTTTTATCCTCAAGCTCACAGGCCGTAGCAGGCACGCTCGAAATCATCCGGCAACGCCTATTGGATCTCAAAGCGCGCTCCCAAACCGTTGTGGGCGTGCCCGAAGCCAAAGGCCTGGCCGAAATGCTAATTGAAGAAGAAGAGCTCAGCGCTGAGTTGTTGGACGAGCCCGGTGATGGCTCCGAAACTCAGGTAGTCGAGCATTCCATGTCGCCCACGCCTGTCGATCTGAAAAAGGTGGACGCCGAAATCGTTGAACTGGACCGCTTCGTGCAATGGGCCCGCTCGATCCAAATTGACGCGAAGACGCGCGCCCTCCTCATCGCACTGCAGATCGGCTTCCACGAAATGGAGAAAATTGGTGCGCCGCGCAAAGCGGTCATCTTCACCGAGTCCCGCCGCACCCAGGAGTACCTTCGGAACTTTCTGGAAGCCAACGGCTATAGCGGGAAGATCGTACTGTTCAATGGCACCAACACGGGCCCCGACGTGGATCGCATCTATCAGAAATGGGAGCGTTTGAATTCGCCGCTGGGCAGGCTCAGTGGCTCCAAATTGGCCGACAAGCGGCTAGCTCTGATTGAGCACTTCCGGGACCATGCAGAGATCCTTATCGCCACCGAATCTGCCGCGGAAGGTATCAATCTTCAGTTCTGCTCGCTTGTGATCAACTATGACCTGCCATGGAACCCTCAGCGAATCGAGCAACGCATTGGGCGCTGCCATCGATACGGCCAGAAGCACGATGTGGTTGTCATCAATTTTCTCAACGAGAGGAATGAAGCCGACAAACGCGTGTTTCAACTTCTCAACGAGAAGTTCCATCTCTTCTCCGGCGTGTTCGGCGCCAGCGACGACATCCTCGGAACAATCGAATCTGGGGTCGATTTTGAGAAGCGGGTCTTTGCAATCTACCAGACCTGCCGGACACCGGAGCAAATAGAGGCAGCGTTCGTGCTGTTGCAGACGGAGATGGAGGAAGCGATCCGGAACCGGCTGATTGACACAAGACGAACGCTGCTGGAGAACTTTGATGAGGACGTGCATGAGCGACTGCGTGTCCAACTTGACGAAACCCGCCAGCGCCTCGATTGGGTTGGCCGCATGTTCTGGCAACTGACGAAGTTCACCCTTGTGGACCTTGCCACCTTCGACGACACGACCCTGGCTTTCGATTTGAGCCACGCACCCCGACCTGACGTCAAGCCAGGCCGTTACCACTTGATTTCCAAGACGCACCAGAACATCGACGGAGAGTTCCTGTACCGGATTTCGCACCCCTTGGGCGAGCACGCCATCCATGCGGCAAAGACGTGCCCCACGCCAGAGGCCACTCTAAAGTTCCAGATCACGAGCAATCCCGTACGAATACGGGTAGTGGAGAACCTCAAGGGAAAGTCCGGCATTCTCGTACTCAATCGACTGGTCATCGATTCTTTTGACCGCGAAGAGTACCTCCTATTCAGTGGCTCAACCGACGACGGCAAGTCGCTCGACCAGGAGACCTGCGAAAAGCTCTTCCACTGTGACGCAGTTGTCGCCCCTGGCGGAGTAGGCCCGGATGTAATGCCCGCGCTGAAACGGGAAACGGAGCGTCACGCTGCCGCGACCATCAGTCGGTCCCTGGAGACTAATAACAAGCACTTCCAGGAGGAGCGCGAACGCCTGGAAAAGTGGGCGGACGACCAGATCATCGCGGCGGAACGCGAACTGGCTGATACCAAGGCTCGAATCAAAGCCCTAAACCGCGCGGCCCGTCTGACAACGACGACAGAGGAACAGCTCAAGATTCAAAATGAAATCCGCGAGGCAGAGAAGGAGCAGCGGCGGCAACGGCAGCGAATTTTCGACCTTGAGGATGACGTAAAGGATAAGCGCGACCGGCTGATCACGAAGCTGGAAGAGCGCATGACGCAGAGAACGCAGCGTGAGACGATTTTCACCATCCGTTGGAAGGTAGAGTAGCCTCACTTGGGACAACAAACATGGCCGACAGCCAGACGAAACTAAAGAACCTACTCCGGGAGCTGTTCCAGCTTGACAGCGCCGATCTCGACTTCGGCATCTACCGGATTATGAATACGAAGCGCTCAGAGATCGAGCGCTTCCTGGACACCGATCTGCTCCCGCAAATCAAGGAGGCATTTCGACAGTACAAGTCGAGCGACGCGGCCCAGATCAAAGCTGACCTTGACAAGGTGATCCAGCAGATGAAGGACGCTGGCGTAGATCCCGAGTTGTCGCCAAAGGTAAAGGAGTTTCGCGAAGAGCTATCGACCGCCATAGACGTATCCGCCCTGGAGAACCAAGTCTTCTCTGATCTATTCAACTTCTTCCGCCGGTACTACAACGAGGGGGATTTTCTGTCTCTTCGGCGTTACAAGGAAGGCGTATATGCAATTCCGTACGAAGGGGAGGAGGTCAAACTCTACTGGGCAAACCACGATCAGTACTACATCAAAAGCAGTGAATATCTGCGTGACTACGCATTCAAGTTGGCGGATGGACGGCGAGTGCATTTTCGGTTGGCTGCTGCCGACACCGAAAAGGACAACAACAAGGCCGCCAACGGTAACGACAGGCGTTTCATTCTGGCCGGGGAAGACGCCATCGCCGAAGACAATGGTGAGCTGGTGATCCGGTTCGAATTCCGACCGGATGCACAGAAGCGTCGGCAGGATGCCCTCAATGCGCATGCCACAAAGACCGTTCTCGAAGCCTCCGCAACTGCGAAGTGGCTGTTCGCACTGGCCGCTCTCGACCCTTCCGAGGCTGATCCGGACCGCGCAGTTCTTGCAAAGCACCTGAAGGACTACACCGCGCGGAATACCTTCGACTACTTCATCCATAAAGATGTGGGCCCCTTCCTTCGCCGGGAGCTCGACTTCTTCATCAAGAACGAGGTGATGCATCTCGACGACATTGAGAGCGCATCGGTGCCGCGGGTTGAGCAGTACCTCTCAGGAATCAAGGTGTTTCGCCGCATTGCACACAAGATCATTGACTTTGTGGCTCAGTTAGAGAACTTCCAGAAGAAGCTCTGGCTGAAGAAGAAGTTCGTAGTCGAGACCTACTACTGCATAAAGCTCGAACACATCCCGGAGGAGTTCTACCCGGAGATCATCGCTAGCGACGCGCTTCGCCGCGAGTGGGTTCAGCTATATGCGATCGATGAACTCAAAGCCGACCTAACGAGGCCGGAATACAGTGCGCCGCTGACGGTGGAATTTCTAAAGGCGCATTCGACGCTGGTGGTCGATACGCGCCATTTTTCGCCGATTTTTGCCGAGCGGCTTCTTGAGGCGATGGGAGACCTGGACGACCATACCGATGGATTGCTGATCCGCAGTGAGAATTTTCAGGCACTCTCGCTCATGCAAGCGCGATATCGAGGAACGGTGAAGTGTATCTATATAGATCCACCGTACAACACCGATGCTTCGGCAATTGCGTACAAGAATAACTACAAAGACTCATCGTGGCTTGCCCTTATTGAGAATCGCCTTATCGCTGCCCAAGCCCTTCTTCGTCCTATCGGCATTACTTGCATCGCGATTGACGACACTGAGTTCGCGAGGCTGAAGTGTCTTGTTGACGCTGCGCTTGGTTCTCCGGCGACGCTGGGTGTGGCAGTAGTGAGGAGCAATCCGGCGGGGCGGTCAACGCCGAAGGGGTTCGCCGAGGCGCACGAGTACGCAGTCTTCATCGCAGCGTCTGAGAGTGCGGTGGTCGGGCGCGTGCCAAGGAACGAGCGGCAATTAGCCCGCTATCCAGAGCGCGACGGGATCGGACGTTTCGAATTGGTCAACTTCAGAAAGCATGGTGGCAGGGAAGCGACACGTGAAGCGCGTCCTCGGATGTTCTATCCGATATTCGCAAAGAACGGAACAGTCCGACTGCCGCGACTCGAGTGGAAGGCGGCCACTTCCTCTTGGGTGTTGCTTGAGGAACCGGAAGCTACTGAAGAGGTGGTTTGGCCGGTGAACGATTCAGGACAGGAATTGCGATGGAAGTGGGGCTCAGAATCTTTTACGGAACAGATTGACCACTTTTGTGCGCGTCCCGATCAATCAGGGAAGACCGGCGTATACATGAAATCCAGAATGAATGAAGAGGGGATGCTGCCGGTCACTTGGTGGGACGACAAAGAGTATTCCGCCACTGAATACGGTACTAACCTCTTGACGCGCATGTTTGGAAGTATCACGGACTTCTCGTTTCCAAAGGCGCTTAAGCTCGTAGTGGACTGCTTGAGGGCATCAGATATTAAGCGGGACTCACTCGTGCTCGATTTTTTTGCTGGTTCCGGCACCACTGGTCACGCTGTCATCAACTTGAACCGCGAAGATGGCGGACGTCGGAAGTTCATACTGATCGAGATGGGCACCTACTTCGACACTGTTCTATTACCGCGCATCAAGAAAGCGATCTTCAGCCCCGAATGGAAGGACGGCAAGCCCACACGGGTGGCCACTCAAGAATGCTCGGAGCGCAGCCCGCGGATTGTGAAGGTTATCCGGCTCGAGTCCTATGAAGACACATTAAATAACCTCGACCTGATCCGCTCCAAACCGCAGCAATCACTGTTGGATGCGAATCAAGGCGTCCGCGAAGATTACACCCTACGGTACATGCTTGACGTGGAGAGCAAAGACAGCCAATCGCTGCTGAATATTCAGGCGTTTGCAGACCCATTCAAGTACACCCTGAATATCGCGACCAACGCGGTCGGGGAGACGACCCGGACGAATGTTGACCTGATAGAGACGTTCAATTATCTACTTGGTCTGCACGTGAAGCATATCGATACGATTCGCGGCTTCCACGTCGTCCACGGCACGAATCCGGGTGGCGAAAAGGTCCTCGTGATCTGGCGAAACGTCGAGGAGAACCCGAACCCAAAGCTAGACGACTTCTTCCAGAAACAGGGTTACAACACGAAGGACATGGAGTTCGACCTAGTCTATGTGAATGGGGATAACAACCTAGAGAACCTCAAGAAGGACGAGGACACCTGGAAAGTTCGCCTCATCGAGGAAGAGTTTGCGCGCCTGATGTTCGACGTGCAGGACGTTTGAGGAACTGCACATGCCCAGAGCGACCAACAAGCCTATCCGCCGCCGTGTTACGGTACCGGCCTCGAAACCGCTGAAGTTTTACCAGCGCCTGGTCCTGAATCAATGGATGCTGAGCCTCTTCGGTGTTGCACGTTTCGAAGACCTGGCTGGGGACCTCAAGGGCGCTCATCTGGAAGGACTGGACGAAAACAACGTTTCCAATTTTCACCAAGCGCTCAGACTGCGATTGTTTGAGAGGAAGGAACTGCCGCATGATCTGCTCCTCGCCTACGACCAGAATATCGTCCGACATTGGAGACAGATCACCGAGCGGCGAAACGCGCAGGAAAAGAGGCTGCTGAAGCTCAAGTATTTCCAATACCTCACTCTCCTCTTCACGGAGATCTATCTGGACCGCTGGTTCCGCGATCCGGATAAGCTGCTGGCAGACCTCAATGCCCGCGTTGAGGCGTTCAACGAGGATAAGCCGCAAGGCGACCGTGTCGATCCATACGTGGCTGAGGATCTGCGAAAGCTTGCGTTTTGGAGCGCGACAGGCTCGGGTAAGACCCTTCTCATGCACGTCAACATTCTCCAGTACCGGCACTATCTGGACCACCACGGGCGCGCCGGCGAACTCAATCGAACGATCCTCTTGACCCCCAACGAAGGACTCAGCCGCCAGCACCTCCAGGAGTTCGAGGCTTCAGGTATGCCGGCGGAAATCTTCGACAAAGAGGGTCGGGGACTCTTTGCAGGCCACAACATCGAGATCATTGAGGTCACAAAACTAAAGGAGGAGATGGGCGCCAAGACAGTGGCCATCGACGCCTTCGAGGGCGATAATTTGGTTCTTGTTGATGAAGGGCATCGTGGCGCTGGCGGCGAGGAGTGGATGGGGATGCGGAACCGCCTCAGTGAAAGCGGTTTTTCATTCGAGTATTCTGCCACGTTCGGCCAGGCGATGAAAGCGGCCAACAAGCCGGCGCTGACCCAGGAGTACGCCAGGTGCATCCTGGTTGACTATTCCTACAAGTATTTTTACGAAGACGGCTACGGGAAGGATTACCACATCCGCAACCTGTCCGAGGAGAAAAACGAGGAGCAGCGGCGACTCTATTTGACAGCCGGCTTATTAACGTTTTATCAGCAGCAGCGGGTCTACTCTGATCGGAGGATGAGCTTTGCGCCTTTTCTGATCGAGAAACCTCTGTGGATTTTCGTCGGCGGAAGCGTGAACGCGGTTCGCACCGAGAATAAACGTTCCATCTCCGACGTTTTGGACGTGCTGCTGTTCTTCGATCGCTTCGTCCGCGAACGCCAGGAGAGTATAGCCTCAATCGACCGCGTGCTCAACGGAGATCCGGGCCTAAACGATGAACGTGGTCGGCCAATTTTCGCAGGCGCGTTCGTCTACCTGATCAAACATCACGCTACGTCGGAAGCGCACTACGAAGGAATTCTTCAGACGCTGTTCAACTCCGATAGCGAGGCGGCACTCCACGTCGACAACCTGAAAGGTGCCGACGGTGAATTGGGTATTCGGTTAGGCGAGCATGACTACTTCGGGGTGATCAACGTAGGCGATGAAACGAGGCTATTGAAACTCTGCCAAGAGCTAGGGCTGCCGACCCAAGACAGAGATGTCTCGCAGTCACTTTTCGCCGACCTCAATAGTGCCGATAGCCGGGTTAATCTCTTGATCGGTTCACGCAAATTCAGCGAGGGGTGGAGCAGCTGGCGCGTGAGCACGATGGGCCTGATGAATATCGGCAAGAGCGAGGGTTCCCAGATCATCCAGCTTTTTGGACGTGGAGTTCGCCTCAAGGGATACGAGTTCTGCCTCAAGCGGAGCGCCGGGCTGCGCGAGGAGCATGTGGGTATTCTGGAGACGCTGAACGTCATTGGTGTGCACGCCGATTACATGAAGCAGTTCAAGGAATACCTGGAGGAGGAAGGGCTCCCAGCCAACGAGCAGCGCACGACGTTCATACTTCCTGTCGTGCGGAATCTAGACGGTAAGCAGCTCAAGACTGTGAAGCTGAGGGAGGGCATTGATTTCAAGCGCACCGGGCCTAAGCCTACGCTTGGAGCGCCTCCCGAGAAGCTTCTTAGGGCGAGGGTAGTAGTGGATTGGTACCCTCGCCTGCAATCGATGGCGCGCATTTCTGACGACCAAAGGAATGAGGTGGCTGTTCGTGAGGAGGGCTTTCTGAAACCCGGTTTTCACACAGCGTTTCTCAACCTGGACGAGATCTATTTTGAGCTGCAGCGTTTCAAGGCCGAGAAATCCTGGTTCAATCTGAATCTCGCCAAAGAGAGCATTTCGGACCTGCTCGGACGCCACGATTGGTATGCCCTCTACATCCCCACGGAAGAATTGGAATTCCGAAGCTTCAGCCAGGTTCGCGAGTGGCAGGAGATCGCCACGGCGTTGCTGAAACAGTATGTACGCCGTTACTACCAGTACGAGAAAAGCGCCTACGAGAAGGACTTCATGGAACTGCGCGAACTTGCGGAGGACGATCCAAACTTCATCGCCGAATACCGGCTGTTGATCGAGGAGTCGGCGGCGGAAATCGCGGACCGATTGGGAGAACTCAAGGCTCTGATTGAATCCAAGACGATCCAAGACTGGAATGTCTCGAAACTGCAGGCGATCGGGTTTGCACAGCATCTTTACTACCCGCTTTTGCACTGCGCCAATAGCGCGATTGAAATCAGCCCGGTGGAACTGAATGAGGGAGAGAAGGACTTCGTCAAGGATTTGCGTAGCTTCTACGATGCCAATAAGCCCTTTTTCGCCGAACGGGAGCTATACCTGCTCCGAAATCTCAGTCGCGGCCGCGGCGTGGGCTTTTTTGAGGCAGACAATTTCCACCCGGACTTTATCCTTTGGCTACTCGTAGGTAAGCGCCAATACATCACGTTTGTGGACCCTAAGGGAATACGCAACCTGGAGGGGCGCAGTGACCCGAAGATCGAGTTTCATAAAACGATCAAAGAACTGGAGATCCGTCTGGGCGACCCCTTGGTGACGCTTGCATCGTTTATCGTAGCGAACACCCCCCACGTCCAGGTTAAATGGTGGTCCGACGGCATGACGAAGGAGGAGTTCGAGGCGTCCAATGTCCTGTTCCAGAAGGACGATGCGGACACTTATATCAGGAAACTCTTAGAAAAGGTTCTGGCCCCGGTTCAGACAAATCCGGAGTAGGTGGCGCGCCAAAGTCTGCACCGATGAATCAAGCAACAAAGGACGGATAGTGCCCGACTCCCCATATGCCCATTTCCTCCCGCCAATCCTGACATGGATTCGGGAGACTCTGGATGCTTACGAGCCTCAGAAGCGTACCGTCGAATCCTTCGGCTTCCAAAGACTTCCCGAATATTTCTGCCCCAACTCTCTGTACGGGACCTACGTCGTGATCACGGATTCCCCACCGGTTCCGCCATTATCCGCTTGGGGACTCTCGGAGTTCGCATGGATTGAAACCCCACCGCGCGCGCTCGGTCCAGTGGTTCGTACTCGGGCCGGAGGATTTCCTGTTGTTGTACGCTGCCGGCCTCGCCGAGCATGGATATAAGGATTCTCCGCTGGAAGCGATGGCATACGCGCACCAGACGAGATTTGAAGCCGGAGGATCGCCGTATTCGGTTGAAGCGGAAGTCGGCGCAGCGACGCTCGCGTTGCTCCCTGCGCGCGCGCAGCCGGCAGCGATTTGCTGCGACCTCGTTGATTCTGACACGGGAGCGATTGTACCAATCGAAAAGATCTGCGCATGTATTCGGCCGGGATGGTGGCCGATGTTGAAGGATCTTTTGGTCCAGATGTCCATAGCGGGCTGGGATGGACGGCTTGCCCAAGTGAAACAGACGATGGGCCATCTTTATGTTTACATTGACCAGGATAGCCCCGACCTGTGGAAAATGATCGAACTCGCTGGCGAGCGATCCACTTTCACCTGCGAGAATTGTGGTTCCACGCCGCCGCGCAACGGCGACGGCAGCGCGATGACGTGGCGTTGTGAGGGATGTGACCCAGGTACTGCCTGAAGCCCGCCTTCTCCTCGAAGATGCGATCGATCCCGTATTCCAAGACAGCGACGCGGGTTATTTAATGACGGATCTCTCGATGGACTGCACAGGGTTGCCATCATTGTTTGGGTTGCGGTCAGCGACGTTGACGTCAAGCACGACGTTCGAATCTGGACGGCTTCCCAGTACCCGGCATTGCCTTCTGAAATGACGTGCCTGGCCATCCGGCCCAAAGTTCGAGTGCTGAAGGGCCAAATGGGCGATAACGATCTTGCTCTCTTGCGGCGATGGGTTGATCTAAACCTTCCGATGATATTGAAGGTCTGGGAAGGCGAGATCGGTTCAATAGAAGCGATTGACACAGCACGGCGCATCTAAGATGCAATAAGTTCTTTGTAGCTCTTGATATCGAGTTGCCCGTCTGCGAACACGGCATAGTGACGCAGACCGGTATCCAGGCAGATATTGCGGCTGTCCACGACGTTGTGGTAGCGAACTGCGTCGCTTTGCGTGTGTCCTGTAAGCTGATTGAGGCCTGGAATGGGAACCAGCTCGTGCCAATCCATCCAGTTGATCCCGCCAATCAATTGATCACCGGAGCGGCTCGCTCCCCGGCCCAATAGAAAGTGATGCTCGCCGCGATTCAGGCAGTTCCATGCGTCCGCGCAGACTGTGTCAATGTACTCCCGATACCTGCCGGGCAGCACATTTTCCAGCCACGACTGATGAAACCCCGCGTGGGTCACCAGCCAGGTGCTTTGGTCGCTTTCCAGCCAGACATGCAGCTTAAACTTCTACCAGTCCCGGGTTGCCAGCGTTCCATTGATTGTGATCGACTTGGCCGCTTCGTAGCCTGGGCAGAGCAGCCGACGGTCCTGGCCGCCCCAGCCGTAGGACATGTCGTGATTACCCAGAAGGCACGTGATGTTCGGACTGTTGAGCCATTGCTTCACCTGCCTGGCGGTATCGGCGGCATCGGTCACACCCGTCTGGAAATTGTCGAAGAAATCGCCCATCAACAGCAGATGATCATGCGGCTCTCGCTCGATGATTCGGTTAGCGATCTGAATCCGGTCGTGGATATCAGGGAGGATCAACCAGCGCATTCAAGCAATTGTCCCCCGATTCGCGTTGCCGATGGCACAAGCCCTGTTTGGAGGGGAAGCGTCGCCTCCGGGAAGCGTATTTTAACTCTTCACTCACAAAAATGGTTGGTATATCGGTGTAAAGGAGTAGTATGTAGTAAGAGTGCCCATCGATCTCTCCAGGTTTTTCGTTATCGGAATCTCCTCCCGCGCGCTCTTCGATTTGTCAAATGAAGACCGGATTTTCCGTGACCAGGGACTGAAGGCATTCTCGGATTACCAGTTGGAGCACGAGGACGATGTTCTGCCAAAGGGAACGGGCTTCGCGCTGACCGAAGCTATTCTCCGGCTTAACTCCGTGGTGCCCGGCAAGCGGAAGGCGGAGGTGGTGGTCATGTCCAGGAACGGCGCCAACACCAGTCTCCGCATCTTCAATTCCATCGAGCATTACGGGCTGGATATCACCCGCGCTGCTTTGGCTGGTGGCGCGCAACTGGCACCGTATCTGGATGCGTTCGATGTCGATCTGTTTCTCTCCGTGGACGAAGCAGATGTCCAGGCTGCCGCTAACGCGGGAATTGCGGCTGGGCTTGTTCATGAGATTCCACAGAATGGAAATGGGACCGTTGATCAGCTCCGGGTAGCTTTTGACGGTGATGCTGTGCTGTTTTCAGACGAATCGGAACGAATTTACCAGGAGCAAGGTTTAGACGCCTTCCTGGCGCATGAGAAAGCCAATGCTCGCAAGCCGTTGCCGGAAGGACCTTTTGCCAAAGTCCTCCGGGCGCTAGCGATACTCCAGGAGTTTGGAGAGACCGCCGGCCAGAACGTAATTCGGACTGCTCTCGTTACGGCGCGTAATAGCCCCTCGCATGAGCGGGTGATCCGAACTCTCCGCGAGTGGAACGTTCGGATTGACGAGGCATTCTTCCTTGGAGGAGTCTCCAAGGACAAAATTTTGCAGGCATTCGGCGCGCACATCTTCTTCGATGACCAGGACGTTCACTGCCAATCCGCGGCGAAAGTCGTGCCCACAGCAAGGGTGCTCGCCAGAGCGGTTGAACCGAAGCCGGTTCAGGCGGCGTTAACAGTGGATGGAAGCAAACCTCGACAAGCTGTAAGCTAAACACACTGGGTAGAGCCGCCGAAGTAGGTGCCGCATACCTGCAAAAAAGCAACGCTAACGGACTGAAAGACTGGGCCATCGGACCCCCCCCACGAGCCAAGCATTGAACATCGCTGATCTCAGTCCCGCAGGTCCTGAACATGTGAAATCGGCGGCAATCCTCACCCGGAGACTCCGGGACCATACTCGAATTCTCGGCATCCCTGGTGTTCAAACGTGAGCAAACCTGCGCGAGGACTTTTCTTGTTGAGACAGCAGCCCCAATCCTTTGAAAGGCTTGCTGGCGCGAGGGGGGCGAAAAAGCGACACCCGCAACTGCAATCGGCAGGGTTTCCGTCAGACCGGCTACGCCTTCCGTATGGCTCGAAGTCGGAATCAAGTCTACGGCTAAGCCCAAACCAACCGAGATACTGGACGGTATGCTCGGCAGGTTCCGCGCCGTCGCTTGATGTCTCGGCTGCTTTGTGGAGCGGTATCAGTGCTTGGTTCGTCCGTGCGTCGGCTTGAGCCTCTTGCCGCTCCTTTGGGCGTCGATGTCTTCTCTGCATAGTTGACTCCCATTTAATGGAAACATGAGCGAGGCGAAGGACTCGTCTTCGCGCTTCTGTGGATGGTTTTCGTTGGCCGCGATCCGACGCCTCTATGCGCTGAACAGCCGGCGCTTGAAGGAATGCGCAGCCGTGCATCTCTTCGGAAATCGAGTCTATTCAAATCGAACCCCATGCGCTTGGCTTGGAAGCAACCTGCGCTACCAGGAATAAATTGTGTTGGCAGGGGAGGAAAGATTCGAACTTTCGATTTCTCGGTTCAGAGCCGAGCGCTTTAATCCGGGCTTAGCTACTCCCCTACATTGTTGCTGCGTCATTTTTTGGCGAAGTGGATGGGAGTTGAACCCACCTGGTCCTCATGGACAGTGAGGTGCCTTTGCCGCTCGGCCACCACTTCGTAAACTTGGTATCCCGCTCGGGACTCGAACCCGAATCTGAACGTTCGTAACGTTCTGTCCTAATCCATTGGACGAACGGGACGCAGGGTGCCGGCGAGGAGAAATTGAACTCCCGTCTGCTAATTGAAAGTCAGCGATCCTGAACCACTAGACGACGCCGGCAAATCTTGGTGGAACTGGAGAGAATCGAACTCTCGCCATCTCGATTAAAAGTCGAGCGCCTCACCATTCGGCCACAATTCCAAAGCTTGGTGCGTCCGGTTGGAATCGAACCAACTGCCTGACGATTAAGAATCGCCTCCTCATCCTTTATGAGCTTCGAACGCATGGTAGCGGCACTTGGAGTCGAACCAAGGTTGAGGGCTTATGCCGGTCATTCTGAGCCCCTGCAGCGTTGTTCCAACTCCATCGCGCCTGCAAAGGATGAGTCAGATGCCTTTCAAAGGAAGGCTGCTTTTTGCAGAACCCTAATCGGGGACGAACTGGGGGAACAGGAAGATTGGCTGGAGAAGGTTGACTCGATCCGATGGGTGCGCGAGGGAACTAGCCGACTTGCTTCTCAATACGACAATGATGGTCGCCTTGATTCGAACGGGAAAGTCGTTCACGAACGAACCTTCATTGATCCGCTGTACGGCGATACAGGGGACGCACTGGCATCGGGCGCAATCGACGAGTATTCCCTGGAAGTATCCGAACATCCGAACGTTCACACGGAGATCGAGAATCTGGGGGCAGTCTTGAAGAAGGTCGGATTGAATCCTGGCCAACGTAGGCCCTTATACTTCGTCGGAATGGGAAGATCACGAGCCGCAAGGAAATCAACGAGTGGAAGCGTGGCCAGCGGGCAATCAGCCGCCACAGTTCCAATCTGGTCAAAGCGATAACGGCGGCGACGAAGAAACGGGTTATCAAAGCACCTTTGATTTCAGGGGGGAGTTATTCTGGTGTGATCCGAGAAGGTGCCGGCTATACTCTGCCTCTCCCCGATGACGACAAGCCTACCCATAAGCCTCCTGTCTCCGACCCGGAAGCCATAAGATGGTTCGATTCCGCCCCTCCTCCGATTTCGCGTAGTCACGTCAAAACAAAGAACTTGTTCAAGAAAGTGTCCACATAGCCGTTGCTATATAGTAGGAGATCTTTTCGACTATGGGTAGCTTGATAATAGCGTTCAATTCACCGGGAAAGAGGCCACTGTCAATAGCAACTATCGAAGACCCGGAGCTTCTGCTCAGCGCCGCGCGATTGGCGATACGACAGGCCGAAGAGCGTGTTGCAAGCTTTGCTGAATCGGATCCTGTAATGGCACTACTGCAAGCAGCCGAAGTTAGTCGACTCCGCACGGCGCTCGAGGTACTTGTGCCAGGTCTGGCCGAAACAGCGCCAGAGTCCAGCGATCAAGCAGTTAGCGTGATGTGAAGCCGTCATTAACCCGCATTTGGCTATTAGCCAGCGATTGAGACCCGCGAAAGCAGGGTTCCGGTATTCGTCGGAACCGACATCGGAATCAGACTTGGCAGTGCCCCGCATGGCACAAATCCCATGCTTAACGAGATTTGTGGCAGTCCAGATTTATATCTACGTTGGTTCCATGTTCTTACGGCCATTCTTACGCGTTTCTCTTGACAGATTTCAGCCGAATAAAGGCCCACAGCGAGCCAGGTTCGGAACCTTTTTTCGTCAACCGCCCCGCTCCAGGCGTTTACAGAGCTCCCAAACGCGTCGACATATGGGAGCGTGACGTGGCCTTATACTTCTCGCAGCGAGTATATGAAGCCAACAGGTCCTTTTTCAACCGGAGAAGAAGCAAGAAGGGCTAAGACTCACGTTGGGTGCATCTTTCGGCCGAACGCTTATCGCGCGCGGGGTGCTTCTATGTATCGCATTCTCCCGTTCCGGTGGGCCGGCTTACGCAAGGTAATGGACGCATCAAGACTGAAGTCGCGCCGCCGGCCCGTGGAGGTCGCCGTCCGTTTCGATGTGTCATATACAGCGGTCGTCCCGGATGTTTTTCGGAGTCTAAGAACATGAACTTAACGGTCGCCCACACCTCGGCGGAGGGACCCGCCCCCAACACCGAACGTCAAGTGTTCGTACGCGACCATGACGACGACGCCAAGCGCGTTCCGTTGCATGTCGCGGAACGGCTTGTAGAAGAAGGTGTCGCTGATCGCATGAGTGCCGCCGGCCATGTGCGGCTCAAGCCCGGCTTCAAGATCAAGATGTTGGATTCGCATTGCGGCGCCGGTCCGAACGTAACAACTATCGGCCGCAGGGATCGCAAATCACCACATCCGCGCTGCCTTCAATGGAACTCGCACTGAATTAAACCTCCATGAAAGTTCGCGCACCAAGGGCCGCTGACAAAGGCGGCGCCGAAGGTGTGTCCGAAACCTTATCCTTCTGGCAGCCGCGATCCGCAAGCCCCTTAGTTGATTCTGATGGCCGCCAGATAGTCACTAACATAACGGGTTTCTTCGAGGTTCTGCTCGACTGGCAATCACAGGAGCGCGAAGAGGCCGCACCTGTTAAGATCGAGGGGGTCGAAAGCAAGTGACTAAACCGATTCACCAAGCTGAGAAGCGGGCCGTCCTCTACAGCCGGGTCTCATCGAAGGAGCAAGAAAAGGAAGGTTTTTCAATCCCAGCTCAACAAAAGCTCCTTGAGCGCTACGCTATCGACAAAGGCTTTCACATCCACGCTCGCTACACTGACGTAGAAACTGCCAAGCGAGCGGGCCGACTAGGCTTCGCAGAAATGGTGGCGTTGCTCCGGAGTAACCAGCAGTGCCGCATCGTGATCGTCGAGAAAACCGATAGGCTCTACCGAAACTTTAAGGATTACGTAACTCTGGACGAGATAGAAGGGCTAGAGATTCACTTTGCTAAGGAGGGCACGGTAATCTCTCGCGATTCTCGATCCTCCGAGAAACTCATCCACGGCATCAAGGTCTTGATGGCGAAGAACTACATCGACAACCTCTCCGAGGAGACTCGGAAAGGTATGCTGGAGAAAGCGGAGCAGGGCATTTTCCCGTCATACGCACCGATTGGATACAAAAACGCGGACGGTCCTAATGGCAAGAGGATCATCGTTCTTGATGAGACCCAAGCGCCGATGTACCGGCGACTATTCGAGCTATGCTCTACGGCGCGTTATTCGATCAAGGATCTCGGAGCGCTCGTCAGAGAGGAACGCCTGACGGGGCGGAGCGATCGTCCGTTACCCACGTCAACGGTTCATAAGATCCTCCGCAGCCGCTTCTACTGTGGCGAATTCGACTGGGCCGGAAAGACGTATCAGGGAACCCACGAGCCGATCGTTTCGAAGGAACTCTGGCAGCAGGTGCAATTGGCACTTGACGGCCGTTTGGGTAATCGCGCAAAGAAGCGTCACCACGCCTTCCCATTCTCGGGTCTGTTGACATGCGGCCATTGTGGCTACGCGCTGGTTGGGGAGATCAAGAAGGGCAAGTACGTCTATTACCGCTGCCGCGCGCTGCGCGGAACTTGCACGCTGGCTTATGTTCCGCAAGAAGAGATTGAACGCGATTTCGAGCGAGTTCTTCGAACGATCGTCATTGACGAAGAAGTAGCTGGATGGGTGGCGATCGCTTTGCGCCAGAGCCATGCGGACCAGATGCGCTTCCGTGAAGCTGAGATCAAGAAGCTAAACGCGGAGCACGAGCGCATTCAGAAAGCGCTCGACACTCTATACGACGATCGGATTGAACGCCGGATTGACTTGGCCTTCTTTGAACGGAAGTCTCAGCAATGGCGAGATGAGCAATCCGCGATCCGGTGGGATATCGAGCGACACCAGACTGCCACCGAGTCTTTCATGGATGCGGGAGTCAGAATTATCGAACTCTCGCAAAAGCTTCATTCTATGTTTCTTAAGCAGCCTGCGCACGAAAAGCGGCGGTTACTGGATTTCGTAGTGTCGAACTGCTCCTGGAAAGATGGGCGGCTCACTCCAACGTTCCGGCAACCCTTTGATATGCTGGCGCTTGCGGTCACCAAGAACCTCCCATCCGCAACACTAAGCGAGGTTCCGAGCACCAAGAATGAGAAGTGGCTCCCCGCCATGGATTCGAACCACGATTCACAGTATGCGTGTTCACTTCGGGAAGGATTCTGATCGGTACGAAACCGCCATCCTGAACGGTAACCACTGCGTTCTGTTGAGGTTTTGGTGGGATCAGGGGATCAGGTGTAGTTGGACTGTCGCAACGCTAACAATATGCCGATACAGTCAAATGGGTATCGTTTCATGATCCTCCAAACGCTCGACTTCGACATTCCGGCTCTTTTCAACTCTGACAACGCCGTCGCAATTTGCCAATCGGAAAGTGAACCGCTGACGAATCTGATTTCCATGGTGCGTCATGCCGGTTAGAGGCGTGATCGTGGTCGAGTCGGATTCGGAGGACCACTTCGTCATCGCTGCTACAACCTCGGCCCATGAAGGCACACTCTTCAGCGACACTCGCAAATGGACCAAAATGCACGGATATCGGTTTTGGCTCAAGCGTGCAGACGAACGCATATCAGTACCCGGAGAAAATGACTTCTCCTTGCCCGATGGCCGGGTTGTCGAGATCCACAACATCTATACGACGGCTGGAGTTTTCACCCGGTTGGGTCTTTCTTTGCAGGCGGCACTTCCGGCCCAGTATGTGCAGTTGTAAGGCGAAATGAAGTCCCGCTACACGGATTGGTTCTGCACCATGCATGCAGGCGAGCGCATGTCGCCTCTACGTTACGCCGTACAAAGCTTCCCAAACCACATCAGTCTCGTTACGAATTGAATCAAACGACATGATTACCCGCCCCCCAAAGTGGTCAAGATGTGCAACCACACCCTTCTCGTCATCTCGGTCCTGAATGCTGCGTGTGACCAGCATCGTCTTTCCACGGAGATCCATCGAAATCGCTTTAACAATCGGGAGAACCCCAGGACCAACGACAAAGCCCATCACTTTATCCTCGGCGACGAATCTCTCGATGTCTTTGTACGGCTGTGCCGTCCTCACCAACTTGAACTGGACTTCGGAACCGTCTACCATGACCTCGGTGGACACCCAAAACCGGCCATACGTGGACACCTGAAAACCGGCCAACGAGATAGCTGAATCAGGACATTGAACTGGCGGAGAGATTACGCTCCGTCACGTGAGCAATGTCTTGAGCGAAGAAAAGAAACAGCAAGTCATCGCGCTGGGACGGCTGGGGATGGTCGTTGCGGCGCATCGAGAGAGCGGCGCATATTCGCCGCGAAACCGCCGGAGCGTATCTTCGGGCTGCGGGAATCGCGGTGCGTCCATCGGGTGGGTGGGGACGGAATGCCGCAAAACCGGCCATAGAGGTGTCCACCGACTCTGTGGCCGAAAAACCGCCTCGGCAACCAGGCCGTAGCTCCTCGGCGAGCGCCTGCGAACCCTACCGGGAGGTCATTGAAGCCGAACTAGCAAAGGGTCGTAACGCGATGGCGATCTGGCAGGACCTGGTGGACGGCCACGGTTTTGCTGGACGCTATGCCAGTGTTAAGCGCTTCGTGCGGAAGCTGTGCGGGTCTTCCGCGCCCGAAGCCCGCGTGGTGATTGAAACCGCTCCGGGCGAAGAAGCTCAAGTGGATTATGGCACCGGCCCCATGGTGCGCGATCCGCAGACCGGCAAGTACCGGCGCACGCGGCTTTTCGTGATGACGCTGGGCCATAGCCGGAAAGCCGTGCGGCTGCTGGTATTCCGCTCCAGCACACAGACCTGGGCCGAACTGCACGAGACGGCTTTCCGCAGATTGGGCGGAGCCACTCGCACGGTGGTGCTGGATAATCTGCGCGAAGGCGTGTTGACGCCGGACATCTACGATCCCAAGATCAACCCTCTCTATGCGGACGTGTTGAAGCATTACGGCGTGGTCCCTCTGCCATGCCGTGTCCAAGATCCGGATCGAAAAGGCAAGGTCGAATCCGGGGTCGGCCATGCGCAGAAAACGCCTCTGAAGGGTCAACGCTTCGAGAGCCTGGAACAAGCGCAGACGTATCTGGATCACTGGGAGGAGCGTTGGGCCGACACGCGCATTCACGGCACCACCAAACGGCAAGTCGCGGAGATGTTCGCCGAAGAGAAACCGGCGCTTCTGCCTCTGCCCCTGGAACCCTTCCGCTATTACCGTTATGGCGAGCGCTCAGTTCATCTGGACGGCTGCGTCGAAGTCGAGGCCGCCTACTACGGCGCGCCTCCGGGTTGGATCGGACGGCGCGTGCAAGTGCAATGGAACGCTTCGCATGTGAGGCTGATCGATCCCCGCACTGGGCAACTGCTGCGAGAGCACTTGCGGCAACAGCGGGGCCGCCATCGCATCCGGGAGGAAGACCGTCCCACGCGAACTCCGCTCTCGACTCAGCAACTGCTCAACCGCGCTGCAAAAGCGGGAGCGCACATCGGCGCGCTGTGCCAGGCCATGCATCGCAACCTGGGCGAGGAAGCGGTGCGCCGCATTCTGGGCGTCCTGAATCTGGTTAAGAAGTATGGTGTCGCATCTACCGATGAGGCTTGCGCCTTGGGACTCGAAACCGGCGCAAGCCACTACCACTTCGTGCGCCGCTACCTGGAACGCAACCCACAACTGCCGCTGAGTCTGCGTCAGGTCGATCCGCTCATCCGCCAGCTCACGCTGTATCGCGACCTCATCGAGAGCCGCACCCAAAACTCAAAACAGGAGAACCCCTCATGAACGTCATTGAACTCGACCGCGCGTTGCGCCAACTCCGCCTGGGCGGCATGGCAGCGGTGCTAGAAACCCGCTTGCGTCAGGCACAAGCCGAAGCCATGGCCCCAATCGACCTGATCGCCTGTCTGGTTTCTGACGAACTCACTCTACGCACCGACCGTTTACTCCAACGCCGCCGTAAACAGGCCGCCTTTCGCGATGCCGACCGGACTCTAGATAACTTTGACTTCACCTTCAATCCGAAAATGAATCGCAGTCTGGTGTTCGATCTGGCCACCGGCGCGTTCATCAACAAGCGGGAAGACGCGTTGTTTCTGGGCCCTGGTGGAACCGGCAAAAGCCACCTGGCGCAGGCCATCGGCCAGTGCGCCATCCAACAAGGCTACAAAGTGCTGTATCGCGAAACCCACATTCTGCTCGATGAACTGGCCGACGCGGTCACGGACGGCATGCGCAAAGAGTATATGGAATCGATCGCCACTGTGCCACTGCTCATCATCGATGACTTCGGAATGCGCAAACTCCCACACACCGCCGCCGAGGATCTGCTGGAAATCATCATGCGCCGCTACGAGCGCTTCAGTACGCTACTCACTTCCAACCGCCCGGTCGAAGACTGGGGCAAGTTACTTGGCGATGTCGCCGCGGTAAGTGCGATGCTCGACCGGCTGCTACATCACGGTCACGTACTCAAGTGTGGTCCAAGAAGCTGGCGCACGAAGTCGGCAGTGGCGGGAGGTGGCCAATGATACTGTCAAATTGCAGTAGGCAGGCTGCATGGTCCGGGAACTCCGAACTGTCCGGTATTGTCCAATAGACGCAGGGAACTTTCTGCTCATGCGGTGGTTTATCCTATTCTGCGCGGGTTTTATGCCGGCCACCAGTTTGGCCCAGTTCTCTGCACCAACTGTCCTCAGTGACAAACAAGTTGCCATGGTGGTGGACCGGGCTGTTATTATCACGCCCGAAGAGTTTGTACCAGAGCGGGTCGAACGACTCTGCCGCGAGTTCTTGAACACCTTCGCTCAGAATCGCGGACTGCGGCGACTGATCATCGGAACAAGTGAGGATACCGTTCGGTCAGCCCTCTTTCATGGCAGTCCACCAGCGGTAGAGGACACAGGGAAGGCCAAGCCCAGAGTTTTCGATGATCGCCAGTCTGCTTTTGACAGGATGGTGGAAGCAATTCGGAACCAGAATTTGCCCAGAGGGCCTGTTGCTCGGGTGCTCGCCATTGGCGACGCTGCGATGCTGACTGTCCGCGATGCTCACGGCTACACGGAAAAACTTCTAGCTGGAACGTCCGACCCAACTCTGGTTCGAGACGGCAAAATCTCTTATCGTCTGCTGCACTTTGTCTTGACGCCGCCAGGCCCAGCTTTGCGGCCTGACGATTACTTCACGTCGATTTACTTTGAAGCAAAGCCCGAGCTATCGGTAAGTAGTGTGGGAAGGCTCATGCTTCGATTCAAACAGATTGCGCGTGGTGGACAGCTACGCGTAGACGTTCGCCCGGATACATTCTTTGCCGAGTCTTGGGATTACCCCGCTGTGCTTCCATTCGTTCGGGACTCCGTCGTTCCTAGTAAGCTCCAATATCTCGTCCGCGGCAACTTAACATGCGTAGCAGTTGGAAATCGTCCGATCGCCTGCAGCGGTGACAACTTCCAGCCCTGATCTGGGTCTATCCTTGCCATTCCCGAGATTGAGGCCTTGGTGGCCCGTATCGGGAAACGGTGGCTGAAAAAGCACTTCTTACTTGGGGACTCTGTCCCCAAACCCCTGGGATTTATCGCTTTTGCGCCAGAATGTTGGCAAAAAGGGCGGCTTGCGCCGCCCAACCATTCCGGCCGCTGAGTCGGCGCTCCGGTCGCATCCCTGCGTCGCCGTATCCTCCGCCCAGGTGAGCTAAGTATAAACCCGCCCGGCCTCGCTCTCAAAAAAATCTTGCCAGAGCGACCTCCCGCAGGGTATAAATACTCTTGTTCTGGTTCTGCGCCGTTGGCCGGTTTTGAAGTGTCCACCTATGGCCGGTTTTCAGATGTCCACCGAGGCCATGAGCTTCGAGTTCGCATTCCCCGGCGTGGTTTCGTAAACGTGTCTGACCTTCAGTTTTAGCAAGTCCATCAAACGTCGCTGTGCGAGTTTGGCAAAGAGATCCACCATCGCTTGCTTGGTCATCGCCGGAAGTATAGCAGCCGACGACGTTGTGCTTGTGACTGTGGAGAGATCGGGTCTCTGTGGTAACTTTCGTCCTTTTCTGGCGCGGCAGCGGCCTGGAGCCGTGAATCGTGGTTCGAATCCATGCCGGGACCGGGCGTGTACTTCCGGTTATTGGTGATCGTTACTGAATCGTCGGCCCGACATCGTCCCCGGCTTCGGAATCGAGTCCTATCGAAATCCTTCTTCCGCAGTTCCCAAGTAGCGGCCAATGCATCGGAAGTCACTCCTGCAAATCCAGCATCACCTTTGACCCTGCCACCAGCGCCATCATGACACGCCGAAACCGTACCAGATCCTCTGGATCGTGTCCCTGGCGAATTACAAAATGGGGGGAAAACCGCGATTCTGCGCTACTACGGACCTAGCCGCGTCCGACTCGTACGTTTGCAGGATGATCTGGCACACAATGCAATCCGCTCATGTAACAATGTTACCGAGCTTGAACCGAGGTCCCCGAGTCTCCGCAGCGAATTAATTCCGAAGAACATCGGGCGCGATTAGCAATTCGCCAGGGACAGGTCGGCTGCGAGATGCCGATACGGAGGAGCCAATGGAACTGGTCGTCGGAGTGATTATCATCGGTTTCAGCTGCACTCGAACCCTACGGCGCTCTTTTCAAGGCGCGCGTTGATGCGCTTGACGCGCAACCAGAGAAGCGCAAATACCCGATGCCGGACGCCAGTCACGTCCGAAATGCAAAGGCTCGCGCCTCTGAAATGGAGCATCAAGGCAAACTGAGCGCAGCTGACAAGAAGCGAATTGACGCCAAGGCAGATCGCATTTTGAAAAAGTAGAATTGCGCACGCAAAAGAAGCACGGCTCGTGAGCCCAGGGTACCCCGACTCAACACTCACGCGACGTTAACTACAGGGTGGGCCTGTTCATTCGGGTCCCCAAACGGATAGGCTCGGTCCACCGGCCAGTTAACAGGCGGACAACCGGAGTTGAAACGCGTGCGAGCCATAGCATTCGTGTCGCAAAATTATCGATGCGCTGATTCCAGAGGAGTTGCCCAGCATTATCGTCCGTATGTTCGGTGCCAAGAACACAGGCAGTCGGGTGCGGCGGCATGTTAACTGGCGCGCGGAACTGCCGATTCGTCCGGGGACCCGAACGAACAGNNCACCCTGTAGTTAACAGTGCGCCGCAACGGCGCAGATCGCCAGTGGAGGGAGAATCCATCCATGTAGATGTCGATGAGCATGGTAGCTACCGAGCGACTTGGTCGGGTAACTGACTGGGTTGGAGCCTCGGGACAAACGTCCGCTATAGGCGGGCAAGCAATCTGGCAGGCCGCAACGTGAGTGAAGCTTGAGCAGGCCTCGAAAGTGAAGTCGTGGATGCCGACCCGCCTGTTAACCGGGGAAGGCAGCACGGACAGGGAAGAAATCGACAAGCGCACCTGTTCGATCCGCCGGGGTACTGAGCGCAGCATGCCAGAAAGGTGATCTGGGTAATTGCGGGATATCCGGGTGTGGTGAAGGTCGCACCTTCAACATCATCTATAGGGTGATGGCCTGCCCGGAAGACGGAGAGGGTCATACAACCGTGGAGGCCGAGTAATGTCGGCGGAGGAAAGGGCCCTTGCTTCTGGTGTGCTGGAGAAAGAGCAACGGAGCGGTCATTGACGAAAGTNNTCGCACGGTGCTGTGTTATCAGACCGCTTTCGTGGGCGTTGCGGTGAAACCAGTCGGAAAGCCGGATGCTCTAGCTGGGCACGTTCGGTTTGATGAGCGGGGAAGGGAAACCACCGGCTGACTGAGGTCCCCGGTCTAGCGCCCTTCCTCGACTCTACGCATGGCACGACCTTTTGGGGGTCGTCACTGGGACCCGGAATGGGTTCACGTCTGAAGCCTCTGTAACCACGACGGCGTGTGATGCATCTACGGCACGATCTCTTTTAGGAACGCCGAGAACGCTGGACTTCTGTCGACCCTAGATGCACGGGGCCTGACGGTCAGTTTGCTCGATCCTGAGCGTTACGTTGCGTGTGATGAAGCAGATTTGAATCAAAGACGGACGACGCTGCGGCTTGAAAGTGCATTGAACGATGAAGCGACCGCTACTTCTGAGAAGGACAAGGTCGCGGAGCCAAGTAGCGTGAAGAAAAACACCGGAGAATACGTTCCGGTGACTCCAGGTACCCGGCACTTGAGGGTGGCCGCGGCAGCGAACAATAACAGATACACAAAGAAGCGAGTGAGATCGTCCGATCGCCAGTGGATCAGCGCGAATGCTACCGTCGCCGCTCCCGCTGTGATTACAGCGGCAATGAATGCTTTAGCCTTCGCCGTCATGACTAGTTGTCTCCGTTGATCGCGACCGCGGTTGCTTCACCGCCGGGAACGCTCGTGCCCCACACTGCCATGCTTCCCCAGATCGCCGAGAATGCCTGTGGAGTACTGGTGCCCCAAATTGCCATGCTTCCCCACACGGCTCCAGTGCCCCAAACCGCGCAGTTTGCGTTCAGAAACACAGACGTACCCCACACGGCCATAGTGCCCCAAACAGCCGAACTGCCCCAGACAGCCATGCTGCCTGAAACGGTTCCCGTTCCCCACACCGCCATCATGGCGTTGGGCTCGAGGGATACAGTACCAGACTCCAGTTTCAGCAATGGACTTTACATAGAATTGGGTGGGTGAATGGGGCAAAAAAACGGTTATTTAACCCGCACTTACTCACCACCCTTAGAACATGCCTAAGGGAGGTCCTGTAAGAGATTGCGGAAGGTACGTTGTAATTTTGAAGCTAATTTTCAATAGCCTCAATAACATCTGCCAACGATTCACGTGTATAGAAATGTGGCCGCTCAGATGCACGTAACCGTTTCATGCGAGCTTTCCAGTTCGAATGTAACAGCCTACAAGTTCTAGCAGAGACAGAGAACCTGGCCCAGAATCCAAACGCTTCGCTCGGGGCTGGCATACCTGTTGTGATTAGAACCTCTCGCCTTAGCCTCGTCGGCGTGATCGAAGAGATACAGTCTCACCATGTATCGTTTATTGTCAGAGGGGCTTTGGCGGAAGGTAGTGCCGTCTCCATCGAATTCGGCGCCGTAAGCCTTGCGGGCGAGATCGTCTCCTGCCGCTCCATTGGGAGCAAGTACGTCGTATGTGCTGTGATTCCGAACACAAACGGTTGCGACCGGCGCGCCGCTGGACGATTTCCCGTGACTCAGGAAGTGCGGATTTGGAGGGCCGAGTTGAACTCGCCACTGGATGCGGTTGTGGTCGATCTATCGGCACATGGCATGGGATTGGAGCTTTCGGTATGGCTGGAGAAGGGTGAGACAGTCATGGTGGAAAGCATCTCGTGCACAGCATTCGGCGTGGTCCATTACTGCAGGTCAGTGTGTGATGGCCGCTTTCACGCAGGTGTGGAGGTGTTCCACGTCATGCCGAAGCAGGGAGAATAGGCCTCCGGAGCTCGTCTTCCAGCGTGCGCGCGGCTTGCATCTCGGCCTGACGGAAACGAGCGGGATACCTCGGATCGTGTTGCATCCAAAAGTAGTGGGTCTCCCGGAGTGTTTTGGCCCAAATGATTGGCAGTGCCACGCACAACATCAGCTAGGCCCAATCGAACTCGGCGGCGAGTGGCAGGTGATCGGAAGGCTGATCGTTAGACGGAAGGGGCGTTTGGCCATCAATGGGCGCCGGAAAAATCGGACGCGCGCGGAGCGCATCGCTACAGAAGAGGTAGTCGATGAGCTTGGGCTCGCCATTCGAGTTGCAGGTGCAGATGCCCGCAAGCCCGCGATGCGCGTAGTCGAGACCGGCGGCGAGCAGCGTTGCGAGGCTCTGGTGCAAACTCAAGCCTACGGTGAGATCGGTTGAGCTCCGCCTAGTTGAGTGATTGCGAATGTGTCAAGCTGCGAGTGCCGCGTTCCACAGTTACGTCATCGTCGCATTGCACCCGCCAAGTTTGCCGATCTTGAACTGCCCCTTCTTGATCTTCTCTGCTAGCTCGATTCCGGAGATCGTTACCACCGCGTTGTCGAATCGCTTGAAGCCCAGCATCGGCCGGATTCGTTGCTTCACTCTCCGATGGTCCTGCTCTACCAGATTGTTCAAGTACTGGCTGGATCGAACCTGGACGCGACCCGGAAGTTCGCCGTCTTCCTTCATCTCTCGAACCGCCCGGTGCGAGGCCGCATAGGCGTCCAACGTGATCTTCGTGGGCACGCGAGTGTTCTTCATTGCGCTGCGCAGAAACGATTTGGCGGCGTTTACGTCCCGCTTACGGCTGAGAAAGAAATCGACCGTTTGGCCCGCTTTGTCGACGGCGCGGTACAGGTATACCCATTGCGCGTGAACCTTTATATAAGTCTCGTCCATCCTCCACGATCCGCCCACGGGCCGAGCGTAGCGCCACCAGCGCTTTTCGAATTCTGGAAGGTAGCGCTGCACCCACCGCAAGATCGTTGTATGGGTCACCGAGATCCCCCGATCCGCCATCATGATCACCAGATCCCGCAAGCTCAGTTTGAAGCTCGTGTACCAGCTCACGCACCAAATGATGATCTGTCGGTCGAAGTGCCGTCCTCTGAACAGATCCTCGATCGGGACGAACCGTTGCATCTCTTCATCATCGCCCGCCTCCCTCGCGTTTGCACCAGAGCCAACATCGCCTCATTCCAATACCGTCAATCCGGTGACGGTGACCATTGGCGGGAACCCGGCGCAGGTGCTGTTTGCAGGACTTGCACCGGGCTATGCCGGCCTGTACCAAGTTAACGTCGTCGTCCCCGAAGGTGTTACGCCCGGCGCCAATGTGCCAGTGATTTTGACCACCGCGGCATTTTCCAGCCCCCCGGTGACGGTGGCGGTTCAGTGATCTGGGTTATAGACTTCGCGCCGACGCAAAACTCTGGCATCCAACCCGCCAATTTGCCTTGATCCGACGTCTACCTGATGTGGTGTCGTTACCGAAAACTGCGTCCGGCCATCCAGCGACTCATCGTGTTAGTCGTTCTATACTGGTGTTGTGTTACAACGACTCTGGACACACCTGAGTTGGAGTTTTTGATTCGTAGAATCGATGAGTATATCCAGGTCATGGAATTCATGATAGCTCAGTACCTCTTCGACCACCGGCATTACAGCATTGTGATCGCTTCGCGGGGCCGCACAGGAACGTCTCGTTAACTACAGGGTGGCCCTCGCCACTCGGGTCCCCGGATGAATCGGCGGGCCCACCCGCCAGTTAACAGGCCGCTGTTTCGAAATTACATCCGCCGGGTTGTAGTTTCATTCGCGGCAAGTTGATGCGTTTTTATGAAGTTACTCCTCTTTTAGCTCCAACATTCCATGGCATTAGCGATCGCGGGTCCTGTTAACTCGTGGGCCTGCCACGCCGATTCATCCGGGGACCCGGACGAACAGGCCCACCCTGTAGT
>PMOK01000021.1 GCA_003162425.1 Bryobacterales bacterium
GCGCGCGGAAAGAAACTGGCGTTATGCCGCGCCTTGCTGGGCGCGTCTGCTCCGGCTAAGACCGCTGTCACCGAGCATGGTAGGGAGATCGAAGAGCAGGACGAGAGACTATGCCCTGCGTGCAAGATTGGCCACATGATTCTGGTCCGGATCGTTCCCCTGGCGCGTTTGGCTGCACCGTCGCCGCGGCTGGATTCCTCATGAACGACCTGTTGCAACAAGCCGGTTTTCTTCAAACAGCCTTCACTCAGGTTGAGGGGGAGCTGCGTTCAGAAGCGCTTTTCCGGCGCGGAGGTGTCACTGCAACCTCCGCCGGATCTGAACTACCGATCACCGGCGCAGGTAACGGGCGTTTGATTCGATACCGAATACCGCAAGGCTACCCAACAATCCAAAGGACGAAAACGATTCAATCCCCATAGAGCACGGTCCGGCTCAGTTCAACGCATTCTATCCGCAATGCCCCGGCAGGGGTCTCCTTCATTCCTTGAGGATTTATCGCCGGAGCACTGCGGATAGAATCCTAAACATTATGATACGCCAATCCAACCAGAGACAGACGTGATTCCCTGTTTGGGAAACGTGGATTTGAAAGGTCCGAAACTCGCGTTCACACTTCGTTGAACAACAGCTTGAATCCGTAGTCCATATGAGGCTGCTGATGGCTGTGGAAAAGCGTCAGCCCGTCCATTCGCGGGCGTCACATCCACTTCAACCTTCCAGAAGCCCTTTACCAGCACGACATCATTCAGAACGCCGGACGTGGGCTTGCCGTTTACATTCGTCAGCTCGAAGCTGTTGCGGTGCAGGTGGATCGGATGAGCGTCATCCGTCCGATTATCTGAGACCAGGCGATGGCGCTTGCCTTTCCGCAGTTTCCGCGGCGCCGCGTTTTCATCGAAGCTCGCGCTGTTGATGGTCCGGCGGTTGAAGCCCCCCCTGGCCGCCGTTGATCTTCCCGAAAACTATAACGATCCCTATGCCGTTCTTGCGGTCATCATCCATTGCTGGTGGCCTGGCAATGCGAGCTGAGTGTTTTCGGTGGCGCTCGCGTTCAGATCCCGCCTGCGGGCGAGGGGTGCGCGACAAAAATGTGGAGCCTTTCTAGGCTGTGACCTAGCCGCGACCGGTAGGGAGTTTCCATGGGCCTGCTGGCCCACTAAAAGGTGATGAAGACGCTCCGTGGCGCACGCACTCCTCGGTGGCGCGTTCACACTCGTGTCAACGCTTGGGTTCGGTCGCCAACGGTGTTCGCATGAGTGCGAACACGGCACGCATGAGTGCGCGCGCCACGTCTTCAGCGGAGTGTCACCACGAGCGCTTCCTGCCGGTCGCGGCTCGGTTTTTCGCCGCGTTTATTGCGGACCAACGGGCAAGGTCACAGGGTTAGCAGGCACTCCGTTGATGGTAAGGACCACGGGATCGGCGCCATTGGTGCGGGCCAACCCTGGAACGACGACATTGATCTGATTCAGTCCCACAAATCCGGGCGCGACGCCGGCGAACTGTATGTCCGCGGGAAGTCCATCGATCGTCATGGTTGCGGTGGACGTGATCTGGTTTCCCGTGGAAGGCGCTCCGGTCCCGAGCGGCGGATCCACCGGACCAAAACCGGTTCCATAAAAAATGACCACCTCGCCCGGGTTGGCGGGTTGGTCGGCAGTTACCGGCGTCACTCCATCGGAGTGAATGCAGACCGCCGTGCCTCTGCCGTTCTGGTCGACTGTGAATAAACCGGGCCGAACCGACGTGAGATTTACTGTCTGCACCTGGCTGGTTTGATCGCCCACAGTTACCTGAACATCTGCCGACGCTTGTCCATCCAACTCCACCGGAATCTGAATCCCAAGTTGCCCGGACGTGGAGTAAAACATCGGCGCTTGAATGTTGCCCACCGTAACACTGGCGCCTCCCAAGGTCGTTACCAATGTGCCATCCGGTCCGAAGCTCGAAAACAACACTTGTGAACCATCGTTCAAACCGGTCCCGAAGATCGCGGCAATCGATCCGGGCGCTACCGGCGCCGGACTCGTCGCAAAACTGGCGTTGTTCACGATGGCGCCTTCCGAAATCACGGGGCCACCGGGAGCGGGCGGGGAATATTTGTATAAGAACGGATCGGCGACGTTTGTTAAGCTCTCGGGAATCGAATTACGATCCGTGTATCCGCCGATGTAGATTCCGGAAGCATCCGCGGCGACGCCGTAGCCGTAGTCATCATCCACCGAGCCGGTCTGGAGGGTCCACAACGCATTGCCGTTGGAGTCGTACCTTCTCAAAAACACATCTGCCCCGCCGAGACTGGCTGCTCCGAGCACGCCTTTTGTGTAACCTACGACGTACATGCCTGTGTCGTCGGCGAATGCGCCATAGGCTACGTCATTAGCGGCGGTGCCGAACTGCTGAGTCCACTGAAGATTGCCGCTGGCGTCATACTTACGCACATAGGCGTCATAACCAAAGGTCGGCAGCGTTTGAATTCCCAGCAAGCCCGGCGTGGTGCCTGCCACGTAAACGCCACTTGAGCTCGCGCTCACAGCGAAAGCATATTCCGGCCCGAACGGGGTACCGAACTGATTCGTCCATAGTGCGTTACCGTTGGGATCATACTTGCGAATGAAAAGGTCTTGGCCTGGCCCAGCCGGTTGGCCCGATAGCGGACCCGGCGTAGTGCCTACGACATAGGCGCCGGTCGCGTCGGCGGCCACTCCGTACGTGTGGATGCCGTTAATGCCATTACTGTTACTGAATACACTGGTCCATACTTCCGTACCAGCGGAAGGGTCCAGCTTGCGGACGTACGCACTGGTAGCGCTTACGCTCTTAGTCAGGCCCGCTACGTACACCGCTCCGCCGTTCAGCGCGATACCGGTAGCGGATTCTGCAAGAAGGGCCTTGCTCGTCGTCGTCTGGTGCGTCCATAGGAGGTTGCCACCCGTGTCAAATTTGTACACAACTGCCAGAGCAGCGTTGCCTATCCCGAACCGGCTCGACCCGCCTGTCTGCGCGGCAACGTAAACGCCGGTGGAATCCACGGCAATCTCGTTTACCGCCAATCCCCCCTTGCCAAGCACTGCAAACTCCTGGGTCCACAATTCGTTGCCGGCCGGATCATACTTCCGCACATAGCCGTCGGGCTGACTTCCTGAGGGTGAGATTTTTGTTTGCCCTGGAAGTGCCTTGTAGGTTATTCCTGCGATGTAAACGCCGCTGGAATCCGAGGCAACGCTAAAGGCCGCAGACGGCGGGGAGGCGAATTGGCGCGCCCATTGAAGCGTTTGGGCGGCGGCCGGGTGATACCAGGCCAGTGCAAGAATTCCGATCAGACGTCGCCAACTGTGTTTGTGCATTTTCCTGCTTTCTATTCAGCATCTGTGGTTCACCAAGCAATGCGTCAGCGGGTGAAGAAAACCGTCACCCTATTTCGAGCATCACTGAGTCGTCGCGCGTACCGAGTAGTTGATATCCGCAAGCGCCACGCCTATGTCAATCCCGCTAGCCGAAAGCGAGCCGTAAACATAATTCTGCAGCGCCGCGCCTCCTGTACCGGCCGGCAGGCCCGACAGAATATAGGACGGCACAGTAAACTGTCCCGCGTCGATCGGCACCAGGCACGTATAACCACCGAGCAGTTGCAAACCGGTGGATGTCGACGTTCCTGTGACGAAGACGTAGGTCCCCGGATTTCCGCCAGTCCAGGTAACCAGTAGCCCCTTGGTCCGGTCGATCGTGGCGGCCGCGCTCTGATTCGTCCAGGTCAACAGCGGACTGGTGAGGGTAAGGGTGGAGGTGAAGGGACCCACGTCTTTCCCGCCCGCCCCTTGGAACGTGAATGTTCCACCCGACGAAGGAATCGCGTCCGCAGGCAGAATCGCGTAGAAGGCGCCTTGAATGCCCTGCGATTTCAGTGTCACCGCTGGCTCAGATGGTCCTGTGATTGTAATGTCGCCTGTATCCAGGCCCACGATATTCGGAAAAGGAACCGGCGCAGGCTCCTGTGTGAGGATACATCCGCCCGGCGAAACCGGATTGCGGTTGGGATAGAGTCCGCTGTACTGCTCAAAGGCTGCGTTGGCGCTGTTGGTCAGCGTGCGAGTGGCGCCCTTGCCCGGCGAATTGGTCTGAATCAGAGATACCAGTCCCGCTTTGAGAGCCTTTCCATTAGGAGGTGTGATTTGATTGCCAGTGATTCCGGTTGGCGGGTCGACGCACGCGCCGCCACCGTCGTTAATCGAGATGGTGACCACATTGCTCACCACGCCTCCCGTTACGGCCGCTACTGGAATCCAACAGCCGGTTGGTACCGTCTTAGGTATCACCAGATCGATTTGATTTATCCCTGGATATCC
>PMOK01000245.1 GCA_003162425.1 Bryobacterales bacterium
TTACGCTCGCGGTTCGGAAAGAATGTCTCGTGCTTAGCGAGTGTTACAGAACCGCGACCGTGAGGGAGACGGTGCCTTTGGCGATTCCTTCATGGATTCTCACGATCGCGGAGCTGTTGGATCCTCTCGAAACGCGCTTCGGACTCAGACCGCATCTTGCGCACCCATTCAGCGGCGCCATCCTTCAGTTCAGGGTGATCCTCATCCTTCCAAATAGGCTCCTCGCTCTTGAAGACTTCGAGCAGGCGCCGACGATTGATCTCGCGACTCTTGTCGATCTGTCTCATATTCTGCCGCTAAAGCCCTTTCAGAAACGGATTTCTCGCCCGCTCGCGCCCGATGGTCGTGTTCGGGCCGTGACCTGGAATAACCACCGTTCCGTCATCCAGCGGCAACAGCTTCGCGTGAATCGACCGCAGAATCTGCTCATAGTCGCCGCCCGGCAGATCCGTGCGGCCGATGCTATCCATAAACAACGTGTCGCCCGCGATCAGTTTGCCCTCGGCCGGAATCCATAGACTGATGCTGCCTTGCGTGTGGCCGGGAGTGTCCAGAATGTGGAACTCCGCGGGTCCGAGCTTGACGGTATCGCCCTCGCGTGCCGCAACGTCGATTTCAGTCCGTTCCGGCGCCGGCATCCCCAGCCATCCGGCCTGCATGTCCAGGTGATCGTAAAGCTCCTGATCCTTGGCGTTCATGTACACCGGCGCGCCGGTGGCTGCTTTCAGCTTTTGAGCGCCGCCGATATGATCGATGTGCGCGTGCGTAATAATGATGGCCTTCACGCGCAGCTTGTGTTTCGCTAAAACGCCCAGGATTTGGCCGATCTCGTCTCCCGGATCGATGACCACAGCTTCGCGTGATTGCTCGTCGCCGAAGATGGAGCAATTGCATTGCAGTATGCCGACCGGCAGGATTTCGTGGATCATAATCGCGCGGAATCCTCAGTGTACACTCTCAGAATATGAATTTCGCGCCGGCCTGAAGCAACCGGGGAGCCGCAGCGCTAACCACTTGGCCGAAAGTTGAGCTGCTGATGTTCCCGTCTACAGCTTGCGGTCCAAAGAATTGAGCATGGTTGAAGACGTTAAAGGCCTCGATGCGAAACTGGAGCGACTTCGATTCGGCAAGGCGCAGGTTTTTGAGAAGCGCGATATCGAAGTTCTCCATTCCGGGACCATGGAAATAACGCCGCGACGCGTTGCCCGGAGTTCCCAGCGCGTTCTCGCTGAAGAGTCCGGCATTGAAATACGAGGCGCCGTTTCGAGGATTGCGATTCAGATTGAGGGAGCCGGCCCGGCGCGAACGTGGCGATCTGATTGTATTTTTCATACCACGGCTCGATGCGGTCCCAGCGCAGTCCATAATTCAGCGTGAGATTCTTCTTCAGGCGCCAGCTATCCTGGACGAGCCCCACGTACTTGTCGCGGCCGTAGAAAGGCTGAAGCTGGTTCTGGTTGTACTGGCTGTCCTATATCAAGGAGAATCAGCAAGTGAGTTGCAACTGACCTATCAGTGCCCTGACGGCGGAGAAAGCCTGAACAAGAGGACGGAACGCGGAATGTACAATATAGTGGATTCATCGCATGTCGTCTCAAGACTCCACCATATTGCCGGTTTTGCGAGCCACAACCACGGCGGAGGCCGGTGATAGCCGGGAGCGGCTGCAGAAGGAAGTAGTCGCGCTCTTCGAGGAGCTCAGGGAGCCTTTGCTTCGCTATCTCGCGAGCTTCGGGCTTGCGCTTCCGGACGGCGAGGAAGTTCTCCAAGAGGTGTTTCTTTCGCTGTTTCAGCATCTCGATCGCGGCAAATCCCGGGAGAACCTCCGCGGGTGGTTGTTTCGAGTAGCTCACAATTTGGCGTTGAAGCGGCGCCACCGGAATCGGCGGGATTTGGAGGCACAGGCCGAGCCCGGTGTCGGCGATTTAGCCATAGAGCCGGGCCCTAACCCGGAAGATCAGATGGTGAGAAGTCAAACCCAACGGCGTCTGCTGGCAGTTATCCAAGCCCTGCCGGAACAGGATCGCCGGTGTCTTTTTCTGCGGGCCGAAGGTTTGCGCTATCGGGAGATCGCCGGGATTCTCGATATGTCGCTCGGCGCCGTATCCCTTTCGCTCGCCCGATCTCTTGCACGCATCGCGCGCTCAGCCGAACGGTGACACTTATGAAGTATGAAGATTCGCATCTTTCCGACCAACAATTGCTCCTGGAAATAGAGAACGAGCTGACAGGGTATGACGAGAAGCTGGTTCATGCCCATCTTGACACGTGCTGGAAATGCCGTACGCGCCGCCAGGAACTGGAAACAGCAATCGCCGATTTTGTTCATTCCCGTCAGCAGGAATTCGATTCGAAAATACCGCCGGCCGCTGGTCCGCGCGCGCTGCTCAAGGCCCGCCTCGCTCAGCTTGCCGCGAGCGAACCTAGCGGGCTCCTGAGCTGGCATGGCCTGGATCGCCGATTTGCCTGGGCTCTGGCAGCCACTATCTGCGGGCTGCTGGCCGTGGTTTCATTTTTGGTCCGCCCAGGTTTAAACAGGTCACGCAAACCGGCCACGATTGTCTCCATTCCCGATTCCAGACTCACTCCAGGAGCCGCGCTGCTTCTGAGCCGGCAGACAGTATGCGCGCAGGCCAACACCAAGAACAAAGCCGTTCCAGTGGCGCTTCAGCGTAGAGTATTCGAGGAGTACGGCATCGTGGGCGAGCCGCGAGCCTACGAGGTGGATTACCTGATTACGCCGGCGCTGGGAGGAGCGGATGACATTCACAATCTTTGGCCCCACTCCTATTCAGCTACTGTTTGGAATGCTCAAGTGAAGGATGCTTTGGAGGATCGGCTACGCGAGATGGTGTGCGACGGAAGCTTGGATTTGGCGGAGGCGCAGCGGGCCATCGCGTCGAACTGGATCGCTGCGTATAAAAAATACTTCCATACCGACGAGCCGCTGCTCACCCACCGCCAGGAGCGGATTCAGTAATAAAAGCTGAACAAAGGGCGGCCGCGCGGAATATCCAAGTGAGACCATGATCCGACTGCTTTCCTCCGCCCTTATTGTGTTTAGCGCCTTTGGCCAGACCAAAACGGGCGAGTTGCGTTTGCTGGTTACGGATCCGAGCGGGTCACCCGTTCCCGCCTCAGTCACAGTGCTAAGCGAGGTGAATAAGTACGATCGCACCTTTGAGGCGGACACGGAAGGACGCGTCGTCGCGAAGAGATTGCCATTTGGGCTGTACACGGTTTCGGTGAACTATCCTGGGTTCACTTCTTCGCAGGCGCTGGTGGAAATCCGGTCGACCTTCCCGAAAGAGTTGAAAGTGCCCCTGGCTCTGGGCCCGGTAAGAACCACAGTAGACGTCCAGAGCCAGGAGACGCTCATTGATCCCTACGCGGTCAGCAGTGCGAATCAAATCGGCGGCAGCGACCTCGCAAACCGCTTGTCCACGCAACCAGGCCGGGGCCTGGCCGAGTTGGTGAGTCAGGAGCCGGGTTGGTTATTCGAAGCCAATGGTATTTTGCATCCGCGCGCCGAGGAATACCAGGTGCAGTATGTGATTGACGGCATGCCTCTGACTGAGAATCGCTCCGCGGCTTTTATAGCGGATTTCGATGCTGACAACGTGCAGGAAATGACCGAGATGGTGGCGGGTTTTCCCGCTGAATACGGCCGCAAGATGGGCGGCGTGATTGAAGTGCAAACCACTCGCGATAAGAGGCTCGGGTTTCACGGGAAGACGGTGCTGGGCGGCGGCAGCTACGATACTCTGAATGGATATTTCGAAGCCCAATATGGATTCGGATCGAACACTTTGACTGCGAGTCTCGCGGGAGCCACCACGGACCACTTTCTGGATCCGCCCGCAACACAGAACTATACGAACCACGGAACAACCGCCGATTTCATGATTCACTTCGAACGTGATATAGACGAGAAGAATCGTATCGGCGTGATCATCCGGCGTGAGCAGTCGAAATTTCTGGTGCCCAATGAAGTTCCGCAGCAGGAAGCCGGGCAGCGCCAGGATCGTCAAAACTTTGAGTCTTCCGCGCAGTTTTCCTACCAGCACATCTTCTCGCCCAATGTGCTGGGCGACTTCCGGGCCATGACCCGCGATATCACCGCCGGCTTCTGGTCGAACGATCTTTCCACTCCCATGATCGCCGGGCAGGATCGCGGATATCACGAAGAGTACGCGAAAGGGACCGTCTCAATCCACGCCGGTATTCATGAATTCAAGTTTGGGGGCGAGGCGGATTTTGCGCAGATCGAAGAAGCGCTCAACTACCTGATTACCGATCCCACTCAGTTTGATCCAGGGACGCCCCTGGCTTTCAACTTCTATAGCCACGCACCGGACCGCGAACAATCTGCGTTCGGCCAGGACGAAATACATTGGAAGAACTTAGCGCTGACTGGCGGGATTCGTTTCGATCACTACCATTTGTTAGTGGATCAAGTTGGCTGGAGCCCGCGCGTGGGACTCGCTTATTATTTGCCGAAGCTAAAGACGAACCTGCATGCCTCGTACGATCGGGTGTTCCAGACTCCGCCGTTTGAGAATCTGCTGGTTTCCAGTTCACCCGCGGTCACTAGCCTCGACCCGCTGGTTCTGCGCCTTCCAGTTCAACCGGCGCGCGCCAATTATTATGAAGCCGGTTTTGGTACGGCGCTGCTCGGGCATATGCGGCTAACCGGCAATTTCTTCTGGCGGAGATATCACAACTATCCGGATGACGATCTACTGCTGAACACTGGTGTCAGCTTTCCGATCACCTTCGCACTGGCCAACATCTATGGGGAGGAGGCGAAACTGGAGATTCCGCACTGGGGCCGGTTGTCGGGCTACATCAGCTGGACTAATGAGCGAGGCAACGGATATTTTCCGGCCACCGGAGGTCTCTTTCTGGGCGGCGATGCTGCGCAAGCGATTCAGCAGACGAATGGGGTTTTTCCAGTGTCCCAAGATGAGCGTAATGCCGTTAGGGCACGTTTCCGCTACGACGTCACATCGAGATTTTGGCTGGCGGCGGGCGGAACGTATGACAGCGGCTTGCCAATCGACTTCGGTGGAACGGAAGCGCAGGCTGCGGCGCAAGGCTACACACAGAATATCCTCAACCGCGTGAATTTTCGAGACCTGCGCCCACGCCCGCTGTGGTCGTTAAACGCGTCCGCCGGCGTGATCCTGAGGAAGAGCGAAAAATATCCGGTACGCTTTCAGGTGGATGGATCAAACTTGACGAACTCATTAAACGTTATCGACTTCGCCGGCCTCTTTTCAGGCACCGCGATCGGCATTATGCGGTCCGTGGACGCTCGCCTGTCGGTGAACTTCTAGTAAATCGCTACAAATTCTCAATCAAGTATTCCGACGTACGGAGCGTAAACGCCAGGATCGAAATCGTGGTGGTCTTATCGGTGCAATTCGGGAACACGCTGGCATCGCAGACGTACAAATTCGGAACATCATGCGCCTGCCCGAAACGATTCGTCACGAACCGCTTCGGGTCATTCCCCATGCGGAGCGTTCCGGTTTCATGCAGGCTGGTTCCCGGCATATCTGGTTCCTTCGCCGATCCCTGATATTCCGCGCCGCTCGATCGAAGCAACTGCTCGCAAGAATGCTTGCCGTGCTCCCACATCAGGAGAGAATTCTTGTCCCATTCAAAGTGCAACCGGGCTGCTGGAATGCCGTAAGCGTCCTTCACCACAGGATCGATATCCACATAGTTTGCGTCGCTGCGCTGGGTGGGCGCCTGAATATAAAAGCTCACCGGAGTGGGATAGCGCCGTTTGATTTGACGCTTGAAGTCGCGGCCGAAACCCTCGATCTCATCGAAGTACCAGGGAAACTCGGAACACCCGCCGTCCGGGTACACCGAGTAACCGCGAATGAATTTCTCCTGGCGTGGATTGTCGAGGTTCTGCCAACGCGGCATCCAGGCAACGGTGCTGGATGACACGTTATCGGGAAAACTCGGCTGTCCGAGCAATTGCGGAAGGTAGCCTCGGGCCGTGGTGCCGTAGAGATGATCGCAGAGGTTGCGTCCCGCCTGGCCGCTGGAATTAGCGATTCCTTCCGGCCAATGGCGCGACTTGGAATTCAAGACAATGCGGGCAGACTCGACGCAGGATGCCGCCAGAACCACGGCTTTGCCATAGACTTCGACCTCTTGCTTCGTGTTGCGATCGATGTAAGCCACACCTTTCGCGCGTCCGTTCTCATCCACCAGAATGTTCTTGCAGAGAGCGTTAGTACGCAGGTCGAGATTGCCGCTCTTCTCAGCCGCAGGCAAAAAAAACCAGGGCGTGGAGAAGAATGCGCCGATGTCGCATCCTTCCGTGCAGTTCGCGCAGTAGTGGCAGGAGGGATGACCGGCATGCGGCACCGTGAGCTGCGCGATGCGGTCCGGGAGATAGGGAATACCAATTTTGCCGGCTCCGCTCTCGAGAATCCGATCGATACAGCGGAAATTCATGGGCGGCAGATATTCGCCGTCGGGATTGCTGGGGCGATTTTGCACCGTGCTTGCGACACCGATCATGCGCTCCACGCGGCTGTAATAAGGAGCGATCTCTTCGTAGGTGATCGGCCAATCGACGTCATAGCCATCGCGGCTGGCGGCACGAAAATCGATATTGGCGAAGCGCGCCGACGACCGGCCCCAAAAATTGGTCTTGCCGCCCACGGCGAAGCAGCGCCGCCAGGTCCATTCGGTGCCGGGAGCGGTGGTGTACGCGATCTCGTGCTCCCAAATGCCCTCGGTGTATTCGTTATCCATGTAGCCGATCCATTTGTCGCGCTTGGTGGGATCACCGAAGCCGCGGAACGGCATGTTATAAGGCTTGCGATGATTGCGAAAGTCCTTGCTCGGGTTCAGGCGCCGGCTGGCGTTGAGCGCACACACCTTTGCGCCGGCCTGACACAAGGTGTGAATCGCCATGCCGCCGCCGGCTCCTGTACCGATCACAATTACGTCGTAGAT
>PMOK01000256.1 GCA_003162425.1 Bryobacterales bacterium
TATGTGAACAAGGCCAAGACGCCGACGCTGATCCAGCATGGCGATCAGGACAAGCGCGTGCCGCCTCCGAACGCTTTCGAGCTGTACCAGGCTCTGAAGGACCGAGGGGTTCCGGTGAAGCTGATTCTATACAAGGGATTCGGGCATCCCATCAACAAGCCGAAGCAGCAGCGGGCGGTGATGGAGCACAACTACGAATGGTTCGCGAAATATATTTGGGGCGAGGAGACGCAGGCGGGTGGGGCGACGAAGTAAACTTGAAGGCTTATGATAACCCCATTTCAGGCGGCAGGAAACAGGACGCAGGCGGCAGGAGGCGGGCGACAGGCGGCAGGCAGGCGGCAGGGGCTCAGGCGCCGGCTGTTTTCTGCCGCCTGCTGCCTGCTCGCTGCCGCCTGTCCCTCCTCCTTCGGACAAAACACACCCATCGTACTGAAAGCGGCGCGGATGTTCGATGGACATCGCATGTCGACGCCGGGAGTGGTAGTGGTGAGCGGCACGACGATTCTGGGCGTAGGCGTTGACGCGCCGGTTCCCAGTGGCGCAAAGGTGATGGATTTCGGCGACGCGACCCTTTCGCCCGGCCTTATTGATGCCCATACCCATCTTTCGTTTCCGTCGACCAACGACTACCGAATGGAAGCGTTGGACCGGATGCAGAAAACCGTTCCCGAACAGACGCTGATCGCCACACAAAATCTGAAAGTAACTCTGATGGCTGGCATCACCACTGTGCGTGACGTGGGATCGTTCGATTTCATCGATGTTGGTTTGCGCAACGCGGTTCGCGACGGCGTGATTCCCGGTCCGCGGATGCAAGTGTCGGTACACGCCGTGGGCGCTACCGGTGGCCATTGCGACTTTCAGGGCGGATTCAATTTTGGATTGTTCTCGCACGAGAATGGGCCCGCCGATGGGATCATAAATGGAGCCGATCAAGCCCGTTATGCGGTCCGGCTTAGCGCAAAATACGGGGCCGATATCATTAAGACCTGCGCCACCGGCGGCGTGCTTTCGTTGACCGACGATGTGGATACGCCGCAGCTCACGCAGGAGGAGCTAAACGCGATCGTGGACGAGGCGCATGCGTTGCACAAGAAATCGGCCGCACACGCTCACGGAGCCGAAGGCGCCAAGCGGGCCATTCGCGCCGGTATCGATTCCATTGAACACGGCACCTTCATGGATGACGAAGCGCTGGACATGATGAAGGCGCGCGGGACGGTGTTCATACCGACCTTGATGGCCACGCAGGGCGGCCGCGAAAAGCTGGGCAAGGGCATGTATGCGCCGCGCGTGGAAGCGAAGATGCGCGCCGCCATCGAAGCCATCAACCAGACGGTCAAGCGAGCCCTAGCCAAGGGCGTGATTATCGGAATGGGAACCGATGCCAGCGTTTATCCGCACGGACGGAATCCGGAGGAGTTTCACATGCTGGTGGATCTCGGCATGCCGCCGATTGACGCGTTGCGTGCGGGCACGTCCGTGGATGCGCAATTGTTGGGTCTCCAGAACAAGATAGGCACGCTGGAATCGGGAAAGCTGGCCGACGTTGTCGTGATTCCCGGAGATCCGATTCAGAACATCCGGCAAGTGGAAAAGATCACGTTCGTGATGAAAGAGGGAGTGATTTACCGGAATGATGGGAATCGGTAAGTGGGGCGGTCCCCCTGGACCGCGGCCGACGCTCACGTCGGCCTTCAATTCCGGTGTAACGCGACAGCCGGACCAGGGGGTCCGACGAGGGCGTCCGCCCCACTACGCTTGGCTGATCCTGATTGCGTTAGTGCCGGTTTTGGTTGCGCAGGACGCGCCGCACCGTCTGGCAGCGCGGGCGCACGCTGACACGCCGCTGATGACGGACTTGCGCGAGCTGTGCGACGGCATCGGCGGACGGCCCACGGGCTCGGCGGCGTGCGACCGGGCGATAGAATGGGCGGCCAAGAAATTCCGCGACATCGGGATCCAGAACGTCAGCGTGGAACCGTTCGCCGCCCAGAGTATGTGGCTTCCGGTTTCTGCCGAAGCCAACGCCGTTTCACCTGCGGCGTTCAACATCCGCATCGCCGCGGCGCCCATGAGCCCGTCCACCAAAGGAACCATCGAAGCCCGGATTATTGACGCCGGAGAGGGAACGCTAGCAGACTTCGCCAGACTGGGCGGAACGGTAAGAGGCGCCATACTGCTGATTCACTCCTCGGAGATGAAAACCTTCGACGATCTTTTCGCGGAGTATATGCGGAACGCCGTGTTAAACGATGCCGTGCGCAAACACCAGCCGGTGGCGATGCTGCTCGAATCCACGCGGCCGCGCGGGCTACTGTATCGCCATCCTATTTCGCTCGACCTCAATTACGGTCCCGTGCCTACGGCCATCATTTCCCGCGAGCATGCTGAGCGGCTGGCGCGCCTGGCGGAGAAGGATGAGGTGCGCGTGCGCCTGGCCATCACGAACAACATCGCGCCCACTTATGAATCGAGAAACGTGATCGCTGAGATTCGTGGGCGCGAAAAGCCGGATGAGATTGTGCTAATCGGCGCGCATCTGGATTCGTGGGATTTGGGAACGGGCGCTGAAGACAACGGTGTGAATGCGGCACTCGTGATCGACCTGGCGCGCGCATTTCATGATCTGGGCATTGTGCCTCGGCGGACTGTTCGTTTCGCGCTGTTCACCGGCGAAGAGCAGGGCATGCTGGGATCGCAAGCCTACGTGGCGCGCCACAAAAGCGAGCTTGATAAATTTGCCGCAGTGGTGATATTCGACACAGGGTCGGGTCACCTGAGCGGCTTTTATTTGAACGGACGCGACGAGCTTCGGAAGCCGGTGAACGACGCGCTGGCGGAGGTGGAAGGGCTGCGTGCGACCGAGCACCTAACGGATGTGCTGGACGGAACGGACAATTTCGATTTCATGATTTCGGGGGTTCCCAATCTGGTTGGCATCCAGGACCCCATCCCGTATCTGCCGGACTATCACGCCGAATCGGATACTGTCGATCGGGTGAATCAGAGGGAGGAAAAAATAACGGAAGCCGTCGCGGCCGTACTGATGTGGAGTTTG
This sequence comes from Bryobacterales bacterium, assembly GCA_003162425.1. Classification (GTDB taxonomy): domain Bacteria; phylum Acidobacteriota; class Terriglobia; order Bryobacterales; family Bryobacteraceae; genus Palsa-89. The sequence goes on from PMOK01000256.1 coordinate 3,065, forward strand.
GCTGAGAATCCGGAACGGCCGGCGAAGCGTCAGACGCGGGCGGAAGTAGAGAAGCTGATCACCGACACAAAGCTGGATGAGCAAATGAAAGCGCTGGGGCAATGGGAGGATTTTAAGGCGGGCAAGCGCGGATTGTACTAGGTCACTAGTAGGACAAGCCTCCGGCTTGTCAATCGCAAGCCGGAGGCTTGCGCTACGGTGACTACTCGCCGGTTTCTTCCAGGAAACAGCTCTCGAAAGCGCGATCCAACAGATCGTCGGTCAGGCGGAACGGATGTTTTTCGAAGTGGATCATATCAATCACGTGCGAGAGAACGTCGCGCGGATGGCAACGTCGAAAAACCTTCCCGGTGTGCTGGTAATGCTTCTCGATAAAGCGCCGGATGGAGCTCTCCTCATGCGGGAGTTGCTTCGACTCGCAGAAGTTCCGGAANNTCGTCTCCCAATTGATCGGGCCGCAGGTTGGTGGAGAAGATGAGAAACGCTTCGAAGGGCACGGTCATCTTGCCGCCGGTCAGGAATTTCAAGTAGTCGACGCGGCGCTCCATGGGGACGATCCAGCGATTGAGGACCTCGGAAGGCGCGCACTGCTGGCGTCCAAAGTCGTCGATCAAATAAATCCCGTTGTTGGCTTTTAGCTGATAGGGTGCGTCGTAAATCTTGGACGTGGAATTGTATTTCAGGTCGAGCATTTCGAGCGTGAGCTCGCCGCCGGTAACGATAAAGGGCCTCCGGCATTTTACCCACCGCGCGTCATATTGGTGATCGCAGGCCAGTACGGAACGTTCCACCGTATCTTGCACAGGTTGGTGATAGATTGGATCGAATACCTGAATGATGGAGCCTTGAGACTCGATAGCATACGGCACATAGATGCAGGAATCGTCCAGATCGCCGAGCGCCTCCGCCAGGAACGTTTTGCCATTGCCGGGCTGCCCATAAATCAGGAACGAGTTTCCGGAGCTGACGGCCGGACCGATCTGCGAGAGCACTCGCGGCGTCATCACCATGCGGCGGTAGGCATGCGCCAGCGCTTCGGGTGTTAGCCAACCGTCCGCGCGCCGCTGGCGGCGCACGATGTGACTGTATTGAAACAATGGAACCGGCGCCGCACCTGTGTACTGATTGATATCCATGGCCTCGCGGGCGGCGCTTCGTCCGGTCTCAGTCAGGGCGAACACTGAAGTGCTGTTCCCCATCCCCATCGACTTCTTGACCTGGATGAAATGGTTGCGTTTGAAAAACTCGAGAAACGCTTCCACCAAACTAAATTTCAGGCCCAGGGCTTCCGACAAGTCACGGCCCAGCATGTCGCCTCGGGAGTACAGCAGCTTCAAAACCAGCTGCTCTATGACCGAACCGGCCAGCCCAGTGTCTTCCAGGGTTTCAGGCAGCGGGGGCGCGAGGTTCTGGTCCTCGGTCTGAATCGCAAGGTTAAGGAGTGAAAGGTTCTCTTCTTCTTGGGGAAGATTGGCCTGGAGATCAATGTCCAGGATAGGTGCGGTTGACATGGTGTGAAGTTCGATTGTGAAGGCAGTGGTACTGGGGCGGCAATAGGAACTTGGTCCCGGTTCACTAGGTTGAATTGCTGGGCGCGGCCATCCGGAAAACCCGTGCTCCTCGGAGCGTCGGAGTACTAGTGGGCTGTCGTTGCTGAATC
>PMOK01000160.1:0-132 GCA_003162425.1 Bryobacterales bacterium
AGAGCATGCAGGTGAATTGGGAGACATCGCGCATGAGTGGTTTGAGACGATGCGAAAATGCGGGAACGAAGTTCGGGAGCTCTTGCATGACGGCTGTCCGGTTGCATGCCTGGGAGATGCGCCCTTCGGCTA
>PMOK01000160.1:221-8947 GCA_003162425.1 Bryobacterales bacterium
GGCGTACTCGGATATAAAGGCGCGCGTCGAAAACGGCTAGCTCAGAGAAACGCCTGGAGAGGTCGACGCGGATGTGCGCCGCCAGATTGATAACGATACCGTTCTGGGGATCGTAAACGTTCGGGCTCATCGGCAGCGTCATGGGGATGCTGAACTGGGCTGGTGGACCAACGCGATAACCGACGCCACCTGGACGTCCGGGAAGCTCGCGAAGTAGGCTGACCACGCCACGTCACCTGACCGCCGACGGTCACTTCTATCGAATGCCCCAAGTCTCTTGCTCTTGCCCTCTCCTGAATCGATGTAACACCCCCGCTTTGGAACTCACCGTGCACTTACGTCGTCGTCGGCTACGAAATAGGAACTTGAGGAGATAAGTCATGGTAAGCACTGCTGACAGGATCGAAGACATCGGGCCCCAGCCGCAATCGTTCGACATTGAACGCGCGACAAAGGAAAACACAAATTACCGTTCGGTCGCCTGGAGCGGGCGCTATCTGCAAGTGACGCTGATGTCGATTCCCGCTGGCGGCGACATTGGCCTTGAAGCGCATCCGGAGACTGATCAGTTCCTGCGGCTCGACGCTGGCAGCGGTCGAGTGCAGATGGGACCCGCGAAGGATAAACTGACTTTTGAAAAGGAAGTGTCAAACGGCTGGTGTGTCCTCGTTCCGGCGGGGACCTGGCACAACATCACCAATATCGGCGCGACGCCAATGCAGGTCTATGCGATCTACGCGCCCGCCCATCATACACCCGACAAGGTGCAGGCGACGGCGGCGGCGGCTGAAGCCGACAAAGACGACGAGCCAGCGGCCTGGTCAGTGCAACCAAAACATGCCCCCGATAAACACGGGTGACCGCAAGAAACTCGGAAAACTTTTGTAATCCCTTGCGGCGGGCGATCAGATGTTGGCGATGCGCATCGACCGGCTGGCGCGATCCATGTTCGAGCTTTTCGCCATCGTCAAAAAAATCATCGACGCGGGGGACAATTTCTCAACCCGTGAGACGACACTAACGATGGTGCGACCGTTGCGGCTACACTCGGCCGGAAACCATCTGCCCCAATTGTGGACCTCCTCAGGAGTCTGTCTCAAAACTCAACCCACGTCTTCGAGTCGGTCCAGACGACCACTGCGAGCAACCTGACAGAGCGGCCCAGGCGCTAACCGTAAAAAAGTTGCATTTGTCTGTCTCGAAACAGCGGGCGCAGAAACGTGCTCACCGAACCCTATTGATTGCTCGTTGTCCAGAAGTCGGATTCGAGGACATCAGCAACGCCGCCGGTCGTAGTGCTTGGTAATTACTCCAACACCGTTTGGGGCCAATCACGCGGATGATCGGAAGGACTGTTATAACCGGGAATCGCCTCACGGCCAGCGAAATTGGCGAGCTTCAACTTCCGGTTCGCGCGTCAGCCGCTCTTCGATCCGCGATACCTCCCGTTCAACAGCATCATTGAGCCAAAGTGTCCCCGAGTCATAGGCGGGTTCAGCAACCGAGCACCGGCGCGGAGCCGCCGCGTTGCGGCCGGAGTCCAGATATTCAGCCGCCACCCTCCCGCTGCTGCCAGGATGGTCGGGAGCACCGTCGGCGTTGGCTCGCGTCCGCCGAAACCCGATGGGCTATCCTCATACTGGATGTTGGTCGAGAACAAACGAGGCAACTATTCATTCCTGAAGGGCATCGCCCCTTACTCTGCGGGCGTCGTGGCAGAGGCGGGTTTCGAGGTCGTCCATGTTCGGTTCCAGCGCTATATTCCGCTACGGGCAGGTTTTGACGCCATCGAGGCACACCTCAAAAGAGCCGGACGCCCACTCCAGGCGATGTGCGGCGTGGAGTTGCGATCGCCGAAGCCCTTCAGCTTCACCGGCTTCAATCAGTTCAACGCAGGCTACATTGATGTCCTCAAGAAGTGGGACATTCTCTTTGAAGGCATGAACCCGGTGGCGCGTACGAACATTGCCCCTGAGGTGAACCCGCCCGGAGAGCCATCGCTCTACGGCTTCTCCTACACCGTTCCATCGAAGGCGAGGCGGAAGACGTTTCTGGTTGCGGGAGCAGGCGAGTTGCCTGAAGGTTCGCTTGATCCGCATGATGTGGTGCGGCGGGGAGAATCCAGCGCGTCTGCAATTCGCGAGAAAGCGCACTTCGTAATGGGACTGATGGAAGGGAGATTGAGAGGACTCGGCGTGAGCTGGAACGATGTCACTGTAAGCGAAATTTACACGGTGCATGACATCCGTCCGTTTCTTGAGAAAGAATTGCTTGAGCGCTTGGAAGAAGGTGGAGCGCACGGGCTCACGTGGCACTACTCGCGGCCGCCAATTGAGAGCATCGAATACGAGATGGATCTCCGCGGTTGCGTTACCGAATTTGTGATTTGATCGGCGACGGCGGTTGTAAATCGTCCTTACCGGCAGCTGATGCCAATTCCAGAATCTCCGCCAGCTTCGAAACTCACTTATTCAAAGTGGAGACGATGGAGTCTTTCCACAACCGTTCGCTTTCCAAAGTCGCCTTGTAGGCGAAAGCGAATTCGCCTTCATATGGCTTGCGCCGTTCCCGGACGAGGCTGTCACGAACTTTCCGGGGAGTGGCAGCCCGGCCCGGCCTTGTCGATCCGAGTCATTTCCATGATCCAGTTGGTTTCCCAGGTCTGGCCCTGATCAAGAGAGAATGCCTGTTCCCATTGGGCCGAGGAGGAGGCAATCTTCGACCAAATAAACCGGACGCGGACCGGTCGTCCTCGATCCTCATCGTCGCCGTAGAATTCCCCACGCCCATTCTCGAATCGGCCCACAACCGGAGGCAGGAGAGCGCCGTCCCTGTACGTCATCCAGTAGAGCGACCATTGGTTTGATTGCCGGTAGACGTAGCGTTGAGCCCGTGTAGCCCTTTGTTGGAAAGTGAGTTTCGTCTATGTTGCCGGCGCCGCCCAGTATCGTGTGCATCCTCAACTCGGCGGGAAACTCGTCCCACTCTTCGCTGCCGGAGAAACGGGACTTGAGTCTGCGATTCCGAACGTTCCACTACCGTGGTAGCGACCAGCGGCTTTCGGGGCGAAATCTACCATATCAAGCCTGGCAGCCGAAAGCTTCCGAACTTCTCGACGTTGAAGCCTGTCGGGGAAATCTACACGCCGTACCTCTGTGTGCCGCCGCTCATTTGACGAGGGCTTCCCTGGGGTCACGGACCGATTTGAGTGGTTCGCGATCGACTACACTGCCCGCTTTTGGGTTTCGGAGCCTGGAAAATACCGCTTCGCACTAGCCTCGGACGATGGCTCAGTAAACCTGAAGATGGGAGAGCATGCGATCCGCGTTTCGTATTTCCAAGGCCCCCGATTTCAAGTTGCCCTGGTCCTTCGCGTAGCGCGCCCAGACGACCCAGAGCCTCGCGTCTTCCACACCGACGACTTCAAACCGTCCAGCGATTCTCAGTGAGTCCTCGGTAGTAGGGCAGGATGCCATCCTGCGCGCGGTTGTTAACCGCGCCCTCCTGCCCGCTAGAATTGTTGTTATATGCTCAAGCCGACCATCTTCCGCGAGTACGACATCCGGGGCATTGCCGATTTGGAACTCCTGAGTCCGCATATCGAACTGCTGGGACGGGGGTTGGGCACCTATCTTCAGCGCCGCAGTGGTGGCCGCAAGATCAACGTCGGCCGCGATTGCCGGCTTAGCTCTTCCCGGCTCCGCGACGCCCTGGTGAAAGGCCTGTTGGAGACGGGTTCGGACGTCACCGATATCGGCGTCGTTCCCACTCCGGTACTTTACTACTCGGCGCAACACACGAAAGCCGACGGAGCCATCATGATCACCGGCAGCCACAATCCTCCGGAATACAATGGCTTCAAGACCGTGTGCGGGCCCGACACATTGCACGGCGAAGCCATCCAGGATGTCCTACATCTCATCCAAAAACAGAACTTCGAGCATGGCGCGGGCAAGGTTACTGTGATGGACGCGGCCACTCCTTACGTGGACGAAATCGCGTCTCAGTTCCACTTCGACCGCCGCATCAAAGTGGTCGCCGACGCCGGCAACGGAACCGCCGGACCCGTTATTCATCGGATCTTTGAAAAGCTGAACGTCGACGTCACCGAACTGTTCTTTGAAATGGACGGAAAGTTTCCGAATCATCATCCCGATCCCACCGTCCCCGCCAATCTCCGGAGCCTGATCGAAAAAGTGCGGGAAACCGGGGCCGAGCTTGGCATCGCCTTTGACGGCGATTCAGACCGCATTGGCGCCGTCGACGAAAAAGGAAACGTAATCTACGGCGACTTCCTGCTGCTGATCTACGCACGCGAAGTCCTCAGCCGCAAGCCCGGCGCCACCTTCATCGGCGAGGTCAAATGCTCCCAGGTGATGTACGACCACATCAATAAGCTGGGTGGCAACGCCATTATGTATAAGACCGGCCACTCGCTGATCAAGGCCAAGATGAAAGAAGAACACGCGGAGCTGGCGGGTGAAATGTCCGGCCACATGTTCTTCGCCGACAGATATTATGGCTACGACGATGCACTCTACGCCGCATGCCGGCTGATTGAGATCGTGGCCAAGTCCGGCCGTCCGCTCTCGGCCCAACTAGATGGATTGCCACACATAGTCTCGACACCAGAGATCCGCGTGGATTGCCCGGACGACATCAAGTTCGGCGTGGTGGAGCGCGTGGCGGCGCATTTCAAGAAGATTCGCAAGACTGTGGACACTGATGGCGTTCGCGTAATTTTCCCGGAAGGCTGGGGATTGCTGCGCGCCTCAAACACGCAGCCAGTTCTGGTGATGCGCTTTGAAGCAGCCAGCGAAAAACTTCTGAAGGAATATCAAACCGAAGTAGAGCAGGCGCTCGAAGAAGCCAGATTGCCGGTTTCTGCATCTCACCAATAGTGGCCGCCTCGCGCCAGTCCGCCATCCGCTTCATCGTCGCGCTCGGCACCATCAGCCTGTTCGCCGACGTGACGTACGAGGGCGCGCGTAGCATCAATGGTCCGTTCCTCGGGACACTGGGCGCGAGCGCCGCGATAGTCGGAATTGTTTCGGGCGCCGGCGAGCTGGCCGGCTACCTGCTGCGATTATTTTCAGGCGTCGCTGCGGACCGCACACGCGCGTATTGGACGCTCACCATCGTGGGCTACATCATCAACCTGCTGGCCGTACCGTTCATGGCGCTGGCTGGGCACTGGGGAGTGGCCGCCGCGTTGATCATCACCGAGCGCGCCGGCAAAGCCATTCGAACTCCCGCGCGCGACGTGATGCTTTCGCAGGCGTCCAAGATCGTCGGCCGCGGCTGGGGCTTTGGGCTCCACGAATTCATGGATCAGGTGGGCGCTTTCCTGGGGCCGTTGCTGGTGGCGCTGGTCCTCGTGGAATCGCGGCGCCACTATGCGAGCGCCTACGCGGTGCTCGCCATTCCGGCCGGCCTGGCGCTCGCGAGCTTGTTTACAGCCATCAAATTTTATCCCGATCCGTCGCGCTTTGAGGAACCGAGGACCGCCCGAATCGCCACCACCGGTCTGCCGCGAGCCTTCTGGATCTACATGGCTGCCGCGGGTTTGCTCGCCGCCGGTTTCGTCGACTTTCCATTGATCGCGTTTCACTTTAACAAGATTGCGCTCGCAACACCGGCCCAGATTCCCGTCTTCTATGCGGCTGCGATGGGAGTGGAAGCAATCACCGCTCTTGTCTTCGGAAAGCTCTTCGATCGCATTGGCATGCCGGCATTGATTATCGGTGTAGTGCTTTCTGCAGCCTCCAGCCCGCTCGCCTTTTTCGGATCGTTCTACGCCGCACTCGGTGGAATGGCGCTGTGGGGAGCTGGAATGGGCGCTCAACAATCCTTGCTCCGCGCGAAGATCGCCGACCTGGTTCCCGCGGAACGGCGCGGCGCCGCCTACGGAATCTTCAATACCGCTTACGGGATTTTGTGGTTCGCCGGAAGCAGCGCGATTGGTATCCTTTACGGGAGGTCACTTGCCTCCGCCGTCACGTTCGCGGTGGTGACGCAACTAGCCGCGATACCGCTATTGTTAATGGTCAGAAGGAGACCCATTTGAGAAAACTTTCGCTCATCGTGCTGCTGATCTTGGCAGGATGCGCCCACCCGCCCCATCTATCCACGTCACTAAACGTTCAGAAGAAATCGGACGACCTGATTCTTGTGACGCTGAAAGTGGTTAACCTGGAGAACAGCGTGACCACGCCGATCAACATCGAAGTCACAGGCCAGGCCCGGACAGCAGGACGTTGGAATAAACCAGAAACGCTGTTTCATCCAGCCGCATTTGTCCTAAACCGCAACGAGCAGCGCGAGATTACCAAGTTCTGGAAGATTCAGGCCGACAGAGTGCGCACCACGATAGTGATCAAGGAGCAGGAAAACGGGTATTTGTTGAAGAGCGAGAAGGCTGAGAAGGTTTTCTAACGGTGAACTCGCCAGCCAAACAAGTCGACGGCTTCATCGCGAAGTTCGACCCGGCCATGGGCAAGCTCATACGCTTGATACGTGCGGCGCTACGAAAGCGATTTCCGACTGCTGTCGAACTGGTTTACGATAACTACAATTTCTTCGTGATCGGCTACTCTCCCACCGAGCGGCCGACGGATTACATCGTCTCACTGGCCGCGAACGCGAAGGGCGTGGGCTTGTCCTTTAACCATGGTGCGACCTTGCCCGATCCCACGAAAATCCTGCTCGGGGCTGGAAAACAGAATCGCTTCATCCGCCTTCCAAATGCGGCAGTGCTGGCCAAACCGGAGGTGGAAGCATTGCTACGCGCTGCAATCGCGCAAGCAAAGTCATTGCCTGCCGCTGGCCGGGGTGAGACGATCATCCGATCTGTCTCGGCCAAGCAGCGCCCACGCAAACTTCCCGCGGGTAGTTAACAATTGAAGTGTGAGCATCGGCCGCACGTTGATCGCGCTTGGAATTGTCATTCTCGCGCTGGGAGTGGTTCTCACGCTCGGCGAAAAGCTGCCCATCCGTTTAGGCCGGCTCCCCGGGGACATTGTGATTCGTGGCAAAAATTCGGCGTTCTATTTTCCTTTGGTGACTTGTCTCCTCGTCAGTGTCGTCCTGTCTTTCCTGCTTTGGCTGTTCGGCAGGCGGTAACTTGCCGGTCCCCTTGCTTACGCGCGGGGCTACCATGGCTTGGGATTTGTAGCCCCGCGCGTTAGCAAGGGGACAAGTGGCCCTACGTTGGTACTACGGCGACTGACGGAGTCACACGCAAAAAAACCATTAATTAGTGGATCGAGCATGCAGCAGCTACCTTGCGCATCCGATGTTTACTAGTAGCCGAGGTACTTCCTTCGGCAGCAGTGAACACCTGGGGGCGAGCAGGGCGCGACTAGTATGACATCAATCGGTAAGTACAAGCTTCTGGACGAGATGGGGGTGGGGGCCGTAGGTACAACCTATCGCGCCTCGGACACCTTTCGCAATCGCGAAATGGTGTTGAAGGTTCTGAATCCGGCCATCATCGGCAGTCCGGAATTGCGCGACCAGATTTGCCGCGATTTGAGCGCCTCAGCCGAGCTACGCCATCCGCATATTGTGAAAGTACGGGATTTGGGCGAGGTGGACGGCGCAATTTACATCGCCACTGAGCTTCTCAACGGTGTAGATCTGCGCTGGCACATCGATCGGCGGATTCTGTCGCTGGCCGACAAGATCGATCTGATGGTGCAGGTTTGCGGGGCGCTGGCATTCGCGCATTCCAAGGGAGTGGCGCACGGAAACATCAAGCCCGGCAATATCTTTGTAACCGGCAAGGATGCCACCATTCTCGACTTCGGAATCGGAAAATGCCTGGCGTCCATTGTGGAGGCGGGAGGCCGGCCAGGAGCATTGTTGCCGAATTACCTGGCGCCGGAACAAATTCTGGGCAAGCCGTTCAAAGCCAGATCGGATGTATTCTCGGTCGCGGTTGTGCTGTATGAGTTGCTGGCCAAATATCCGTTCCCGGCCGACGCAAATCTGATTACACGGGAAATCGTTCATACTACGCCCGAGCCCCTGCGGAAGCTGGATCCGGAGATTCCGGGGGAGCTTGAGCAACTGATGATACGTGCGCTTGAGAAGGACCCTGAGAAGCGATTGGAACGGGCCGACGAATTTGCGGCGGGCCTGTATCTGATTTCGCAGAAACTGCGTGGGCCAGGCACGGCGCCGGACGCGGTTGCCCCGGAGCCTCCCGTAGAGCTTGCGCCACCGGCATTCGCTCCGACCTTTGCCTCAGCGACGCCCACTCCGGTTGCGGCCCCGGCGGTGACCGTTCCAGTGGTGGCTGCGCCTGAGTCTTCTGTGACGCCTGCACCGCCGAAGGTAGCCCCGCACGTAAGTAAGGGGACGGCCCCAGCGCCCCAGCCAAAAGGATCCAAAACTCGATGGATCCCCTATGCGGTCGCCGCTGTCTTGACGTTCTGTATCAGCTTGACATTCTTTTCGCGCCAAAGCATGCACGCCTCCCAAAGCCAGGCTCCAGCTCCGGTGGTGGCCGTTCAGCAGCCCAGCGCTTCCGCGGTCGAGCAGCAGGTGGCCGCGCCTCCTCCCCAAACCCCCGCGCCNNCAGGTTCTGCTGGGCCAAGTGAAAGCGCTGTGGGCTTCTGGCAAATATGCGCAAGCCCTGGAAAAAGTGGACGACCTTCTGGCCGCCCATCCCGATCATATGGAAGGTCGCATTTGGAAGACGAAGATCCGTTCCGCGCAAGAAG
>PMOK01000182.1 GCA_003162425.1 Bryobacterales bacterium
GTCCAGGGGGACCCGCGCGGACCGGGGGGGTCCGCCCCACTTTGTATTTGTCCATCCGAGACTGTCCCAGAACCAAACCGATCCGCCGCTCGTGGTAATCTGCAACCGGCTGATGCGTTTCAATGCTCCTATTTAGCGCGCTTGTGTTTGCGGCGGCGACGGCTGCCGGATTTGTCGGATCGTTGACCGGGCTGGGCGGCGGCGTAGTTATTACGCCTGTCTTGGCGCTGCTTTTTCACGTCGATCTGCGATACGCCATGGGAGCCTCGCTGGTGTCGGTGATCGCTACATCGTCGGGAGCTGCTTCGGCATACGTGCGGGAAGGTTTTTCGAACGTGCGCGTTGGATTGTTGCTGGAGATCGCAACAACGTCCGGCGCCATCCTCGGGGCCATTGTTGCTGCCCATACTCCAACCGCGGCGCTCTCGATCATCATGGGCATCGTACTCCTGTTTTCCGCTTATACTTCTACGCGGTCACATCCGGACCATTTGGCGACCACCCCGGACCCGCTTGCGCGCCGGTTTCGATTGAACGGCCAGTACCCAACCGAGAGCGGCCCAAAGCAGTACGTTGTTCAGCGAGTGAAAGCAGGTTTTTCGATGATGTTCGGAGCCGGCGTCACGTCCGGCTTGCTCGGCATTGGGTCGGGCGCGTTGAAGGTGATCGCGATGGATCGGCTGATGCGAATCCCGTTCAAGGTTTCTACCGCAACCAGCAATTTCATGATCGGTGTGACAGCGGCGGCCAGCGCCGGTGTTTATCTCCGCAGGGGCTGGATCATTCCCGACGTGACCATGCCGGTGGTGCTCGGCGTCCTATTAGGTTCGTTACTGGGCGCGCGGTTGTTGTCCGCGGCGCCGGTTAGAACGTTACGGCTATTGTTCGCGGTGGTGGTGGGTGTGCTAGCGGTAGAGATGATTTACGGAGGAGTTACGGGACGGTTATGAAGATGAACGACGATCGGCTGGACAGAATTGTCGGAATCGTGCTCCGGGCGGGTGTCCTGCTTGCCGCTGCACTGGTTTTGATTGGCGGCATCGCCTTCGTGGTGAGTCATCACGAAGCGGCGCCCGATCACCGGAAATTCCACGCCGGATACACGCCGCTTGCCAGTATTCACGGCGTGCTCGATGGCGCCATCACTTTGAACCCGCTTTACATAATTCAGCTTGGACTCCTGATCTTGATCGCCACGCCGGTGGTGCGCGTGATCACATGCGCGGCCGGCTTCGCGCTCGAGCGGGATTGGACGTTCGCGATTGTGTCGCTGATCGTGCTGGCGTTCCTAATAGGTAGTATCGTAGGATCCGGCCTGTAACCAAACCACCGGCAGATCGAGTCTTTTGCTAAGATCGATTAGATTCCCTCCCAAAGGAAGGTGACCGGTGAGTCTGAAGCAAGAACCCGAAAAACGCAAACGTAAATCTAACTTTTCCCGCCGTGGTTTTCTGCAGGGCGTCGGCATCACCAGCGGCGTTCTTACAACTGGCGTTCTTGAAAAAGAAGCCGAGGCACAATCCAGCCCTAAGGTAGCTGGACCCGGCGAAGTACCCATAACATTACAGATTAACGGCAGACCCTACAAAACCAGCGTTGAGCCGCGCACCACGCTGCTGGACGCCTTGCGGCACCGGCTGGACCTTACCGCCGCCAAGCGCGTATGCGACCGGGGAACCTGCGGCGCCTGCACCGTTATCGTGGACGGCAAGGTGATGTATAGCTGCACCGTGCTCGCCATCGACGCGCAGGGCCGGCAGATTCAAACACTCGAAGGCCTCGCTCAGAACGGTAAACCACATGCCGTATCGAGAGCTTTCGTGGCCAACGACGCGCAACAGTGCGGGTATTGTACGCCCGGCTTCGTGATGGCGGCCAAGGGGTTCCTGGATAAGAATCCGAATCCGACCTACGAAGAAGTGAAATCAGGATTGGGTGGAAATCTCTGCCGCTGCGGTACCTACATGGGCGTCCGTAAGGCTGTGCTGGATGCCGCCAAAGAAATGAAGGGAGCCAAGAATGCCTAATACCCCCGATTATCATTGGCCGCCGATGGACAAGCGGCGCGTGATGGGAAAGCGTCTGGATCGATTAGACGGCATCGCGAAATCCACCGGCGCCGCGAAATACAACTCGGACTTAAAGCCGGAGGGAATGCTGTTTGGCGCCCTGCTCACTTCTCCCTACGCACATGCCAAGGTGAAAAGCATCGATACCAGCGCCGCCGAAAAGCTGGCAGGCGTTACCGCGGTGCGCGCCATCGTAAAGGCGGGCGACGAACTACAGTGGGCCGGTCAGGAGATGGTTTTTTTGGCTGCGACCACGGAAGAAATCGCCAACGATGCGGTTCGCCTCATCAAAGTGGATTACGAGGTGATGCCGCACCTGGTACTCGAAGAAGATTTGTCCAAGGTCGGCAACCGGGCCAGACCCTCCGGGGAGCAAGCCACGGGCGATACCGAAAAAGCATTCCAGGAAGCTGACGCAACTTCGGAAGGTTCCTATGGCATTCCGGTTTTGACGCATTGCTGTCTTGAGCCGCATGGCCAGACCATCGCCATAAAGGGCGATCGGGCGGAATACTTTCCGTCCACGCAGAACGTATATGGCATCGCCAGCGACATCGGCCGCGCGCTGAACATTCCCATCGCCAACGTTCACGTCCACATGGACTACATGGGCGGCGGATTCGGCAGCAAGTTTCCGGCCGATCGCTGGGGCTTGGAATCCGCTGAGCTTTCGAAGGCTAGCGGAGGCAGGCCCGTAAAACTGTTCCTGGATCGCGCTACGGAACTCACCATCGCCGGAAATCGTCCCTCGGTTTTCGCGAAGGTGAAGACGGCGGCGAAGAAAGACGGAACCATCACGGCCTGGCAATCAGAGACCTGGTCGACGGGCGGGATAGGCGGCGGGAATCTGAACGCGGCATTATTCCCTTACGTCTTCACCCAGGTGCCCAACCGGCGCATCAACCATACAGCGGTTTCCGTCAACGCGGGCGCTGCTCGAGCGTGGCGCGCGCCCAGCCATCCGCAGGTCTGTTTCATCACCTGCTCGGCTTTCGAGGATCTGGCGGCCAAGATCAACATGGATCCGCTGGACATGTTCCTAAAGAATCTCAACTACACTTCTCGCGCCGACCTGTATAAGTTCCAATTCGCGAAAGCAGCGGAGTTGATGGAGTGGAAAAAGAACTGGCATCCGCGCGGCGATTCGGGCAATGGTCCGGTGAAGCGCGGTCTCGGCCTCGCACTCGGTACCTGGGGCGGGGCGGGGCACGCCAGCACCTGCAAAACCACCATCCATCCGGATGCTTCGGTGGAGGTGGAGCTGGCCACGCAGGATCTCGGAACTGGTACTCGAACCATGGTGGCGATGATAGCGGCCGAGACTTTTGGGCTGCCGATTAGTGCGATTAAGGTAAAGCTGGGTGATAACGCGTATCCGAACTCGGGTGGGTCCGGAGGATCCACTACGGTGGGCGGCGTTACATCATCCACTCGCAAGGCCAGCGTAAATGCGCTAACGAAGCTGTTTGAGGTGGTGGCGAAGTCGCTGAACGTCAGCGCGGATGATTTGGAAGCTGTGGACCAGAGAATTAGCGTGAAAGGCAATCCCGACAAAAGCATGAGCTTCGCGCAGGCATGCCAGAAGCTGGGAGTGAACAGCATTTCGGAAATGGGTGCGAACGAGCCTGCCAAAGCACCGCAGGAGGGCCTAAACACAGGCGGCGTTGGTGGCGTGCAAATGGCCGACGTTTCGGTGGATACCGAAACCGGCATCGTGAAGATGAATCGCCTGGTGGCCGTTCAGGATTGCGGGCTAGTGGTGAATCCGAAGACCGCCGAAAGCCAGGTGTATGGCGCCTGCATAATGAGCATCTGCGGTGCGCTGTATGAAGAGCGCATCATGGATGAACAAACCGGGCGCGTACTCAATCCCGACATGGAATTTTACAAGCTGGCCGGGATTGGCGACATCGGAGAGATCATCGTCCACATGGATATCCGCGAGGAAATGGACAAGCGCGGCGTAGTGGGGTTGGGTGAGCCGTGCGCCATCGGCGGTATCGCGGCCATCGCCAACGCCGTTGCGAATGCAATTGGAGTAAGAGCGCCAAGAGTGCCGCTCACACCGGCGCGAGTGCTGGCCGCGCTCGAAAGGAGGACCGCGTAATGCAAGCCTTCGAATATGCAAGCCCTTCCACTTTGCATGAGGCGCTGGCTCTGCTGGGATCCCAGTGGGGTGAAGCGGATGTTCTCGCCGGCGGTACGGATCAGATCAGCCTGATGAAGGATTTCATCCACACTCCCAAACGCGTAGTGAATATCAAAGGCGTTAAGGAGCTGGGCGGCATCCATCATTCGGCGCAAGGATTGCGAATCGGCGCGACGGTTACGTTCGATGAACTCGCTGGGAACCCCGCCGTCCGCACTGAATATCCGGCGCTGCATAGTGCCGTGATGGGCGTAGCGAGCCCGCAGATCCGCAACATGGGTACGGCCGGCGGCGACCTGTGCCAGCGGCCGCGCTGCTGGTATTACCGCCGAGGTTTCGGGCTGCTGGCCCTGCAGGACGGCAAGAGCCTGGTGCCCAATGGCGACAATCGCTACCACGCAATTTTCGGCGGCGGCCCGGCGTATTTTGTCAGTCCATCTAGCCTGGGTCCGGCGCTGATTGCGTTGGGCGCCAAGGTGAAGCTGGTGTCGGCTTCCGGACAACGGGTGATCTCCGCGGAGAAGTTTTTCGTGAGCCCGCAGAATGAGTCCTCGCGAGAGACTGCGCTGCTGCCGAACGAAATCCTGACTGAAATTCAGGTGCCTCCGGCGCGCGGAGTGAAGAACGCCACTTATGAAATTCGTCAAAAAGAAGCGCTGGATTGGCCGCTGGTAACTGCGTCTGTCGCACTTCAGATGCAAGGTTCGACGGTCAGCAAATGCTCTATTGTGCTGGGGCACGTCGCGCCAACGCCATGGTCCGCCGCAAAAGCCAGCCAGGCGTTGGACGGCAAAGCGCTCACTCCGGAGACCATCCAGCAGGCTGCCGAAGCCGCCGGAGATGGCGCGACACCGCTCAGCGGAAACGAGTACAAGGTGAAATTGGCGCGCGTGGCGGTGAAACGCGCACTGCTCGAAGCTTCCGGAAAGGGGTAGTATGTCTGGCGAGCGTTCTTCGTTGACACAACTCGACGACGACCGTTGTGATCTGCTGCGCTGGAAAGGCATGTACATTGAGGCGGAATGGGACCCCACCGTTCCGCACTCAGGCGACCGCCTGTTCTGGTGCCACAAGACGCAACAGTGCCTTGGCCCGGACGGCAAACTCGTGGACGATTACGAGTGCAACCCGGCGCGAGGGTGTTATAAGCCGTTCTGATCGCGTAGGACAAGCCTTCCGGCTTGTCTTTGGCAGCGCATGGCGCTGCCTACCGGAGCTACACTCTCTTTAGGATGAGCTTCTTCATCCGCTTTATCTCCGCCTCATCGCGCTTGTAAAAGGTCCACTGCTTGATTCGTTTGCCGCGGATCAGCCGGGCCGCGCTCAGGATCTTGAGGTGTTCACTGGCGGTTGGCTGGCTGACGCGCAGCTTCCGTGCGATCAGTACCCCGCACACACCGTCCTTCACCAGATCGCCATCCACTTGAGGCGGGAAATGTTTGCGCGGGTGCTGCAGCCACGCCAGAATCTGGAGCCTGCGGTCATTGGCTATGGCTCGCAAGGCGATGTCAAGTGTCATATAGACAATTAGCTAAGTAACGAATTACACTATACAACATGAGCGATGTTACGCAACACTCTTACGTCACGCGCCTCAATGTGCAGTATAAGCCGCTGGATGTGATCGAGGAGCGGGGGTTGGCCGACGCGTGCCAGCACCCCTGGTACAACCAAACCCTTTGCGAGGTGAATGCTTCGGTGGTCCGCCTAGGCGTGGTCGAAGGCGAGTATCACTGGCACCAGCACGATGCTGCCGATGAGTTCTTCTACGTCGTGGAGGGGCAATTGCTGATTGATCTTGAGGATCGGACCGTCAGCCTGACCCCGCGGCAAGGCGTGGTGATTCCAAAAGGTGTGATGCATCGCCCGCGAGCGCCGCAACGTACGGTGATGCTGATGGTGGAAACCAGCGGGATCGTTCCCACGGGAGACTAGCATGGCTCGATACCGCTATCGCGTTGTGGATGTTTTCACCGAAACCGCTTTGGAAGGGAATCCGCTGGCGGTATTTCCCGATGCGTCGGGAATTGACGATGGCACGATGCAGAAAATCGCGCGGGAGCTTAACCTGTCGGAGACGGTGTTCGTGGTTCCGGTCACGCGAGGTGACTGCGCGGCCCGCATTCGTATATTCACGTCCAGCATGGAAATGCTTTTTGCCGGACACCCGACCGTCGGGGCCAGCTTCGTGTTGCTCGATGAGGCGCTAGTCCCCAAGGAGCCGGGACATTTCCTGTTGGAAGAAAAGGTGGGGCCAGTCGCGGTCCGCATCGAACCGGGCCACCGGCCGTTGATTTGGCTGAAGACTCCTCCCATACAGTTTGGAAGAACTTACGAGAGGGCCCTGTGCGCGCGGGCGCTGGGACTTGATCAGGCCGAACTGCTGGACATAGCGCCACAATTGGCGAGCGCTGGGAATCCGAACATTTTTATTCCGGCGAGAGACAAGGGCGCAGTGGATCGCGCCTGGCTCGACCTGAGCGGCCTGCGCAGCATCCAGCCGGCCAGCGAGGGGCCAGTGTGCGTGTTCGTTTTCGCTCCGACCGAAGATGGCGCTTATTCGCGGATGTTCGCGCCAGAGCATGGCGTCGGCGAAGATCCAGCCACGGGAAGCGCTACGGGTCCGCTGGCGGCATTCATGTTGCGAAACGGCCTGACGCCGCGCGATAAGGGATCACGCTTTATCAGCGAACAGGGAACCAAGATGGATCGCCGAAGCCTTTTGCATGTGTTGATCCACGGTGAAAATGGTGCAGACGGCATCGAAGTGGGCGGTTACGTGACGCCCCTCGTTGAGGCGACGATGACGCTAGCTGACGGGTGAGGAGCCGGTGCCGTCATCCGCGATGGGGTTCAGCACGCTCAGCACCTTGGAGAACACCACGAGCACCGAGGAGCCGATGTCGGGCAACGCGGCCCCGCACGCACAGGCGAGGAACCCGGCGATCAACGCGTACTCTAGAAGCTCTTGTCCACGCGTGTCCTGGCAGATTCTCAATTTCCAGATCGCTTTCGTTAGGGCTGTCATGATGTCGTGCTCCTTTTCCTGGCTGGCCCAATTCTGGCAGTCCTGTTGAAAGGCACAAAGAGCCGGACGTACCGATTTTGAGCGCTTGAAGGACTAGGAAATTGGCCACGGTTAGCGATGGGCGGTCCGGTACGGCAGTACTAGAATTTCCGGCTGACTCGGCAACTCCCGCACGGATTGACACAAAACGTGGAGTGAATTCTTAACACGAATCCAAGAAGCTGGACTCACAACTAACGGGCCTCTCTCAGCGCCTGGCGACGTGGCCAAATCTTCTCTCATAGGCGGCCAAACGCAATTGGTGTAGCCGCTCGGCTAACCTGTCATACTCACGGCCTTGTTTCTGAAGGAGCTTCAGGGAGAGCCTCGCGGCTTGTACTTGTGGTCGGGACGCTGACCACCACGAAATACCCATCAGAATACCAGTGCAGATCAACGCTGTGGCTACCCTGCCACTACAAGTTTTCTCATGCCAACCACCTTTGCAACTTGGCCCACAACACAGTGCTTTCGAGCTCCAGTTGTTCTCCACCTGTACAAAACGCTGACAAGCTGCCGTCTACATCTGCGGCGGTTACGCCGGGCAATAGAATCAGCAGTTTCGATGGCCTGATCTTCTTGCCCACAACCCGTTCCCGTGGCGCTTGACACAAAAAATGGCACAGAATAGGTTGAATGAAGGTCAGGGATGTGATCAAGATGATCGAGTCGGATGGCTGGAAATTGACTCGAACACGTGGTAGTCATCGCCAGTATAGGCACGCGACCAAGCCTGGCACCGCTACGATTGCCGGGTATCCCTCGGCTGATTTGGCCCCCAAGACCGTAGCATCTATACTGAAGCAGGCAGGCCTAAAATGACCAAGTACACTGTTTTTATTGAACCGACACCCACGGGCTATAGCGCGTATGTTCCCGATCTGCCTGGCTGCGTGGCCGCTGCTACAACTTTGGAAGAGACGCGCCAGCTAATCAAAGAGGCAATCGAGTTTCACATTGAGGGCATGCGGATCAACGGGGAGATGGTTCCCGAGCCGACGCCGCATGTTGAGCAGGTCGAGGTTACGGCATTCTAAATTCAGCTCCCTCCACGCGTGGCCAGCTTCGTGCTAAAATTTTCAATGGATTTATAATTTCGAATCTCTCCGGCCGGCTCCAGTTTTGTCCTCTTTCACAAGCGGGTTGTCGTTTGACGGGATCGCAGGAGGGATTCGAGTATTGGACAGGTGGGTGAGTGGTTAAAGCCAACAGACTGTAAATCTGTCCCTCCTTGCGAGGTACGAAGGTTCGAATCCTTCCCTGTCCACCAGAAAAGAATTTCAGCCGTTGTAGCTCAGTTGGTAGAGCGCGTCCTTGGTAAGGACGAGGTCACCAGTTCAATCCTGGTCAACGGCTCCATTTCGGGCAGCGGGTGGCGGATGGGCCAGCGGGAAGAGGCCCGCGTTACCCGCTTCAATCATTTGAGGAATTTATGGCGAAGGAAAAATTTGACCGCAGCAAACCGCACGTAAACATCGGCACGATCGGGCACATCGATCACGG
>PMOK01000289.1 GCA_003162425.1 Bryobacterales bacterium
AGGGGGTCCGCCCCACTCGCTGGCGAAGTTTGCATTCCCTTGGATGGGCTGCAAGTCCGAACCGCAGCGGGTTTCGTTCGTGCGCAGACAGCTCACTGTTGCACGGAAGCAGTTTCCGGTTTACAGGTGAATAATTCCCCGCTGGATGGCCGCGGTGGCCGCCTGTGTCCGATCCTCAACGTCGAGCTTGCTCAAAATGCTCTTGACGTGGTTCTTGACAGTGTGTTCGGCAATACCCAAGTCGTAGGCGATTTGTTTATTGCCGTGCCCCTTGACGATCAGCGCCAGCACCTCCAGCTCGCGCGCGCTCAAGGACGCGGGCACCGAACTCGCTTCGAGCGCTCGAATGGACGGCGAAAGGTAAGTCTCACCCGCATGGACCGCATGGATGGCTCGAATCAGCTCGTCGTGCAGCACGTCTTTGGTCAGGTAGGCGCGCACGCCGGAATTGAGCGCACGACGGATATCTTCGTCGCCGCCGTACGTGCTTAGCGCGATAATTCGAGCCTGCGGAAATTCCGCCCGGATAGCGACGATGGCTTCCTGGCCGCTGGTTCCCGGCATGCGCATGTCCATCAGCGTGATGTCCGGCTGATGCTGGCGATGGAGTTCCACAGCCTGCGCGCCATTCGCGGCTTCGGCCACCACGTTCATATCGGGTTGCATGTTCAGAATGGTCTTGACGCCCACTCGCGCAATCAGGTGGTCCTCTGCGATCAGGATACGAATCACCGGAGCGGTACCCTCACTTCCACCTCGGTGCCGTGCCCCGGCGTGCTGTGAAGTTCCAGCTCGCCACCCAACCGTTCGGCCCGTTCGCGCATCCCCAACAGGCCGAAGTGGCCTCCGATCTCGGAGAAAGCCTCGGTTTGCTCGAAACCCTGGCCGTCGTCGGCTACAGACAAACGGAGCGCGCCATTTTCCATTTCCAGCCGAATACGCACCTCTCTCGCCCTTGCATGCTTGACCGTGTTGGCAACGGCCTCCTGCGCGATGCGTAACAAGTGCTGCTCCATTTCTTCGGGCAGCGAGCGTGTTCCGCCGGCCACATCGATATGTACCTGGACCTCGGATCCCGCAGTCCACTGGCGCGCCGCTTCGGAAAGCGCCGCTGGGAGATCATGGCCTTCTAGAGCCGAAGCGCGCAGATCCATCACCGAGCGCCGCGCTTCTGTGAGACTATGCCGGGCCATCTTGCGCGCCAGGTCCAGATGCTGGCGAGCCACATCCAGGTGGCCGTTGAGGGTCAGCGCCACCGCGTCGAGTTGCGACGAGATGCCGACGAACCCCTGCGCCAATGTATCGTGGATCTCTCGCGCCAGGCGAGCACGCTCTTCCAGCACGAATGCGAAGCGCTGGCGGAGCTGCCGGACGCGCAGCCGGAAGAGTCCCCAGATGCCGGCCGCCGCAAGCAGGATGCACAAATCGCGGAACCAGGCTGTTTCGTAGAAATGCGGCAGGAGCTGGAAGGCGAAGGATGTCTCGCTCCACGGGCCGCCA
Organism: Bryobacterales bacterium; assembly: GCA_003162425.1. GTDB lineage: Bacteria > Acidobacteriota > Terriglobia > Bryobacterales > Bryobacteraceae > Palsa-89. Next base: position 1,501 of record PMOK01000289.1, read on the forward strand.
GGGATGCCGGCTCGAACCACGAACCGATAACGGCCATGGCGCAAGCTGTTGTAGTTGGTGACGCGGCGGGAGACGGCGCTCACCCAGTTCTGATCGAGATTCTCCAGACGATACGAGTATCGTACGCGCTCCGGCGCGCTCAGATTTACACCGGCGTAACGGAATTGGACGCGCCCATTGCCGGGCGGTAGATTCGCCGGTTCCGTTAACGCCACAGAATGCTCATCCACCATGACGTCCAAAAGGTGGACCACCGGTGCGGCTACGTTAGGCGGCTTCTCGTCGGGATCCAAGACCGCTAATCCCCGGCTAGTTGGAAACCACAGGCGCCCGTCCGTGGTGCGAGTCCCGCCGCGGCTGGTGGGATAACCGGGCGCGCACTGTGCGCTGCGCAGCCCATCGGCGACGCCGTAGTTCAGCGCGTGGATGGAATGAATCTTGCCGGCCGCGAAATCGTTTAGTTCCTGCTTCGCCACGCGACAGATTCCACGCGTAGTGCTGAGCCACAGCGAGCCGCGGCCATCATCTTCGACATGCGAAATGTTGTCGCTCAGCAGCCCGTCTTTGGTTGTGAAATGGAAGAATCTTCCATCCCGCAAGCCATTCAGTCCCCCGCCAAACGTGCCGATCCAAAGTGTCCCGTCCGAGTCCTCTTGAAGAGCGCGGATCTGATCGTTCGAAAGGCCGTCCGCCACGGTGAACCTCGCCGATTTTCCGTCTTTCCATCTCCATAGACCCTGCCCATACGAGCCGGCCCACAAGCTTCCATCGCGCGTCTGGCAGAGCGCGACCATGGAGTCGTTTAACAGCGGCCCTCCAGGAATCACGTTATGCGCGCGACCGCTCGACAATTCGCTCAGGCCGCCCGGCATTGCCACCCATAGCTTTCCCTCGCGGTCTTCCAAGAAATCGAATGATAACCGGCGGTGCATAGGATCTTCCAGCACCTGGTTTGAGAAGTGGCCGTTATGCATCCGGCTGGGACCTTCGCGCGTCGCAATCAGCAGATCACCTCGACGATCCTCCCGGATGGAAAAAATTTCGTTACTGGGCAAGCCATCGCGGGTGGTGTAGACGTGCGGCTTTTCTCCACCAAGCTGGACTAAACCGCGGTCATGAAACCCGATCCAGATTCGGCCGGCGTGATCTTGATAAACCGTGGTGGGCTCATCGCTCGGCAGGCCTTCCGACTCGCCGTAGATCGCGAACATATCGTCGCGCAGCCGATTCAATCCGCTATTCATGCCCACCCAGAGGTTCCCTTGCGCGTCTTCGTAGATGCAGCGCACCCAATCCCGCTCGGCGGAATTAGCCAGTGGATTACTCACGAAGCGCCCGTTTTCCAAACGCGCCAGTCCGCCATTCGTTCCGGCCCACAAGTTGCCGTCGCGATCCTCCCATACGGATCGGACGAAATTGTCGGGCAGGCCGTCTTTGGTTTGATAGAGCCGCAGCTTTCCATCGTGGCTCCGCATCCACAGGCCGAAACTTCCGGCCACCCAGAGATTCCCGTGCCGGTCCTCCGTGAGAGTGCTGACGATGTCACGGCCCATGTCGCCGGGGTCGATCACCGGCACAAATTTTTCCCCAACGCGCCGCGCCACTCCTGGATAGCCTGCTACGTAGAGAGTCCCGTCGCGCCCCAGATAAACTGCGCGCATGGACTCAATGGGCAGCCCTTCCCGCGTACTGAAATTGGTGAACTTTCCATTTTGGAAGCGGCTCAAGTGGATTCCGGCCGCAATCCAAAGCGCGCCCGAACGGTCTTCGGTGATGGAGTTGACGAATGTATCTGCAAGCCCGTCTTTCTTGGTGTAAGTGGTGAACTTGCGACCGCGGCAGCGCGTCAACCCGCCGGGTGTGCCAATCCACAGACTCCCGTCGTTCGCAGCCCAAAGCGCGGTGACGCTATTGCTGGGGAGAGATCCATTTTCCTTGTTGAAGACGACGAAGTCGTAGCCATCGAAGCGGGCCAAGCCTTCGTCAGTGCCGAGCCATAGATAACCATCTTTGGTTTGCGCGATGGCACGAATCGTGTCCTGAGGGAGCCCATGCTCCTGGGTCCAAACGGTGCGGGTATACTGCGTGAGCGCGCGCCGTGGATTGAGTGCCAAGCTCGGCAGAGCGCTGAGGAGTAGAAACGTGGCGCACGCACTCATGCGTGCCGCGTTCACACTCGTGTGAACGCATTTTAGCCCGCGGTATATACGAATACCACTCTCCTTTCTTCCAGGGTAGCAGTGACGCCTGCGGGTGCGACAATGAAGACAGGTGCTCCCCCAGCCACAAATTGATACCAGCCCTCTTTCCGCCTTCGACCCCCTAGTCGCCGAGTGGTTCATCACGCGCTTCTCCTGCGCCACCGAGCCTCAAATTCAAGGCTGGCCCGAAATCCGCGCCGGTAATGATGTGCTGATCTCTGCGCCCACCGGCTCCGGGAAAACACTGGCGGCATTTCTGCTCTGCCTGGATCGCTTGGTCCGCCAGGCCCGCATGGGCGAATTGCCGAACGAAACTGAAGTGGTCTACGTCTCCCCGCTCAAAGCGCTGAGCAACGACATTCGCAAGAACCTCGAGATCCCTCTCACTGAAATCTCGGAACTTGCGGCACGCCACGGGATCCAGCTCGCGACCATCCGCACCGCGGTTCGCACCGGAGACACTCCGGCCTGGGAGCGCCAACAAATGGGCAAGCAGCGGCCGCACATTCTGGTCACCACGCCCGAGTCTCTCTACATCTTGCTGACGGCTGAAAAATCGCGCGCGATGTTGCGCACCACGCGCACCATGATCGTCGACGAAATACACGCCGTCGCGGACGACAAACGAGGCTCGCATCTTGCATTATCGCTGGCTCGCCTGGACGCCCTCACCAGCGAAGCCGGCCGCAGGCCGCAGCGCATCGGACTCTCGGCCACGGTGAAGCCAATCGACGAAGTTGCGCAATTCTTGAGCCCCCGCACACGCATCGTCAATATCGGCCATCGGCGCGAAATGGAATTAGCGGTGGAGGTTCCTCGCGATGAGCTTGGGCCAGTGGCCTCTAACGAGATGTGGGCCGAAATCTACGATCGCGTGGCGCAGTTGATTCTTACGCATCGCACTACGCTGGTCTTCGTCAACACGCGCCGTCTGTCGGAGCGGGTGGCGCACGCGCTGGCTGAACGACTCGGAGAGAACTTTGTGCTGCCCCATCACGGCAGTCTCTCGCGCGCTCTCCGTCTCGACGCGGAAGCCCGTTTGAAAAGTGGCGAGCTTCGCGCCGTAGTGGCGACGGCATCGCTTGAACTCGGCATTGATATCGGTACAATAGATCTGGTCTGCCAGATCGGCTCGCCGCGATCCATCGCCGTCGCGCTCCAGCGTGTGGGCCGTTCCGGACACTGGGTGGGAGCCAAGCCCAAGGGACACTTTTTTGTAACCACGCGCGATGAGCTGATTGAATGCGCGGCGCTGGTCCGCGCCATTCGGTCGGGTTCGCTCGACAAGCTTGAGATCCCGACCGCGCCGCTGGACATTCTTGCGCAACAGATCGTGGCGGAAACGGCCGCGCGCGATTGGCAAGAAAACGACCTGTATGCGATGGTCCGCGGCACATATCCTTACCGCAATCTGAAGCGAACCGAGTTCGACGCCATTGTGACTATGTTGTCCGATGGAATCGCCACGCAGCGCGGCCGCAGCGGAGCTTATCTGCATCGCGATCAGGTGAATGGCCGCGTTCGCGGGCGGCGTGGAGCGCGGCTGGCTGCCATCACCTCCGGCGGCGCCATCCCTGAAACTGCGAACTACAACGTGGTGGCGGAGCCCGAAGGCAAAGTGGTGGGAACGCTCGACGAGGATTTCGCGGTGGAAAGCCTGGCCGGCGACGTCTTTCTGCTGGGCACCACTTCCTGGCGCATCAAGCGCGTGGAACCCGGCCGCGTTCGTGTGGAGGACGCTCGCGGCGCGCCACCTTCCGTTCCTTTTTGGAATGGCGAAGCGCCGGGCCGCACGTTCGAACTGTCGGACGCGGTGGGCGAAGTTCGCGAGGAGATCGCTCGCGATTACGAACGCGCGTTTTCCTTTCTGACCGAAGAATGCGGCCTCGATGCCGCCGGCGCCAAGCAGGCCATTGCGTATATCCAAGCCGGCGTCGCCTCGCTCAATGCCTTGCCAACCCAGCACACGGTTGTGGCCGAGCGATTCTTCGATGAAGCCGGCGGAATGCAACTGGTGATTCACGCTCCCTTCGGCTCGCGTATCAACCGCGCATGGGGACTCGCATTGCGCAAACGCTTCTGCCGCTCCTTCAACTTCGAGTTGCAAGCCGCCGCCACTGACAACGGCATCAATATCTCGCTCACCGAACAGCACGCCTTCCCACTCGAACTGGTCTTCGAGTTTCTGAAGTCACAAACTGTGGAGCACGTTCTGACCACGGCGTTGCTGGACGCTCCGATGTTCGCCGTGCGCTGGCGTTGGAACGCCTCGCGAGCGCTGGCAATCCCGCGCTTCCGAGGTGGCCGCAAAGTTCCGCCGCCAATCCAACGCATGCGTTCCGATGATCTTCTGGCATCCGTGTTTCCCGATCAAGTAGCCTGCGCCGAGAACCTGACCGGTGAAATTCGAATTCCGGATCATCCGCTGGTGAATGAAACCATCGACAACTGCCTGCATGAGGCGATGGACGTGGAAGGATTGAAACGCATTCTGGAAGGATTCGAATCGGGCCGCATCCGCAAAGTGGCAATTGACACCGCCGAGCCTTCTTTTTTTTCACATGAGATCCTAAACGCAAATCCTTACGCTTATCTCGATGACGCTCCGCTGGAAGAGCGGCGCGCGCGTGCGGTTCAGTTGCGGCGAACGCTGCGTACAGATTTCGCCGGCGGCGCGGGAATTTTGGATCCCGCAGCTATCCGGACGGTGGCAGAGGAATCCTGGCCGGATGTTCGCGACGCGGATGAGCTGCACGACGCTCTTCTCTCTTTGATCGCCGTACCTCCCCGCGAGGAATGGCAGACGTTGTTCGAAGAACTGGCCACAACCGGACGCGCTCACATCTTCGACCGTGGCGGAAAGGCTTTTTGGGTCGCGACCGAGCGCCGCCATCTTACCGGTGAGGCACTTCCGGCCGTGCGTGGCTGGATGGATTCGCTCGGCCCTGTCACAGCCGCATCACTCGCCGAGATGCTTGCGTTTCCGCGCGACGAAATCGAGACCGCCTTGCTGCAGCTCGAAGCGGAGGGCCAAGCAATGCGCGGTCGCTATTCCTCACCGCTTGAGCCAGACGCAGTGGAATGGTGCAATCGCCGCATCCTGGCGCGCATCCATCGGCTCACACTCGGCCAGCTTCGCCGCGAAATCGAGCCGGTAACCGCCGCGCAGTTCCAGCGCTTTCTATGCCGTTGGCAGCATCTGGTCCCAGGCAGCCGTCTGCATGGCGTAGACGGAACTTTGCAGATCATCAAGCAGCTCCAGGGCTATGAAATCTCCGCCGCCGCGTGGGAGCCGGAAGTTCTGGCGCGGCGTATTGCGCGCTACGAGCCCGAGTTTCTGGATCAACTGTGCCTGGCTGGCGAAGTGATGTGGGCGCGATTATCGCCGCACCCTGCGTTCGAAGATCCGGAGCCGCGGCGCGTGCGCCCCACTCGTACCGCTCCCATCGCCATCTTCCTGCGCGAGAGTGCGGATTGGCTGGAGGGCACTGCGCAGGATCCGCTATTGTCCCATGCCGCAGGCGAGGTGCTTACCCAACTACAGAGCCGGGGAGCATCCTTCTTCAACGATCTTGTCCGCGCCACCGGCCGGCTTCCAAGCGAAGTGGAGGACGGGCTTTGGGAATTGGTGGCGGCCGGATTAGTCACGGCCGATGGTTTCGAAAATTTGCGATCGCTGGTGGATCCCAAGCGCCGACGCGGCGAAGGGCGCGGCAAATATGCCAGGCCCAGACACGCCGCCGGCCGCTGGGCGCTGGTGCGCCATGCGCCGAACGCGCTGACTGACGAAGCCCGAGCAGCCGCTTTCGCTAATCAGCTGCTGGAACGCTGGGGTGTCATCTTCCGTGACCTGCTGGCTCGCGAAACGTTAGCGCCACCGTGGCGCGACCTGTTGCTTGTACTCCGCAGGAAAGAGGCACAAGGCGAAATTCGCGGCGGCCGCTTCGTCTCCGGCTTCACCGGTGAACAATTCGCCAGGCCCGAAGCGCTGGATTTGCTGCGCGCTGTCCGCCGCTCCGATCCAAGCCTAGAGGACAACCTGGATATTTCAAACGCCGACCCATTGAACCTGGCCGGAATCATCCTCCCCGGTCCTCGCATCAGCACCTTGATCCGAGGCACGCAGCAATACCAGGCGTCAATCTGGTAAACAGACTATCTGTTATCATACTTGTGTAGTGGTGATAACATGATCCGTACGCAAGTCAGTTTGGATGCGCAAGAGTATGCTCTGGCGCGAAAAGAAGCGCGGTCGCTAGGGATTTCAGTCGCCGAGTTCGTCCGTCGCGCGGTTCGTGAACAGTTACCTCCTCCGAAAGATGCTCCCTGGATGCGTTACGCTGGCATGGTCGAGTCTGGAGATCCGCGTTCGAGCGAGTCCATCGATGAGATTGTGTATGGCTCGAAAGACTGAGTCTTATGTCGACACGTCTGCTCTGATTGCCTTTCTGGACCGGTCTGACAGCTACCATCCTCTTTTCCGGCGACTGTTCTCTGAGCCGCCGCCATTGGTGACATCTTCTCTGGTGATCGCGGAAGGGCATGGTTGGTTCCTGAGGCGGTACGACCAGCGGCGTGCGATTCAACTCCTGAACTTTATTCATGAATTACCGGATCTGGAAATACTCGCTTTTGACAACCATGAGCTCATCAAGGCCGGCCTCGTGATCAAGAAATTCTCAGATCAACAGCTTACTCTTGCGGATGCACACGGACTGGTTATCATGACCGCTCATCGCATAAAGACTTGTTGGTCAACGGATCGCCACCTTGGGTTAACGGGCGCTTCCCTCGTGAACTGAGAGTGTTCCAGTCTACAACAACGTCAGCGGATCAACATCGATCAGTAACCCAGTCGGTCCCCACTTCTGCTTCTGTGCGAACTGCTGCAACTCGCGGAGCGTTTCATTCAGCCGTTTGCGATTTACCGCCTTCAGCAACAGCTGGTAGCGAAACTCGCTCTTTAACTTGGGCACCGGCGCCTCCGCGGGCCCCAGCACCTTCAAACCCTCGGGAGCTGGATCCAGTAACCGGCCGAGCTCGGTGCTCATCTCCAGCGCCTGTTCCTGCTTCTGGCTGCGCACCAGAACATTGGCCAACGCGCTGAACGGCGGATACCGCATCAACTTGCGAAATTGGATTTCCTTGGCGTAAAATCCGTCATAGTTTTGTTCGGACGCGTAGCGGATGGCGTAATGTTCGGGATTGAGGGTTTGTATCAGCACAATACCGGGCAGATCGCCGCGCCCGGCCCGTCCCGCTGCCTGCGTCAAAAGCTGAAACGTGCGCTCGGCGGCGCGGAAATCCGGGAGCCCCAGCCCGATATCGGCTGAAACTACTCCGACCAGCGTGACGTTCGCAATATCATGCCCCTTGGCGATCATTTGCGTGCCCACCAGGATGTCGAAATCGCCTTCTCGAAAGCCTTGCAGGATGGTCTCGAAATGGCGCTTGCCGCTCACGGTGTCGCGGTCCATGCGGGCGATCCGCGCGGTGGGGAAATCGCGATGCAGTTCCTCTTCAACCTTCTCCGATCCGGTGCCGATGAAATGCAGATATTCACTGCCGCATTTCGGACAAATGGACGGGACTTTCTGCGCATAGTTGCAATAATGGCAGAGCATCCGGCGGTCGCGGCGGTGATAAGTCAGCGTCACGGAGCAATTGATGCATTCCACGCGCTCCCCGCAAGCGCGGCAGGACACGAAGCTCGAAAAACCGCGGCGGTTGAGCAGCAACATGGTCTGTTCCCCTTTTTCCAGCCGCTCGGTAACCATATCCACCATACGCCTTGAGAAAATAGCCAGTTTTCGCGTTTCAAGAAATTCCTGGCGCATGTCGATCACTTCAACATCCGGCATGGGTCGCTGCTCAATGCGTTCGGGAAGCAGGATGAGTGTGTACTTCCCTCGTTCCGCGTTGTAGCGGCTCTCGAGACTGGGCGTGGCCGAGCCGAGCACCACCACAGCGCCTGATGCTTGCGCGCGGACGATGGCCACGTCGCGGCCGTTGTAGCGCGGCGTATCCTGCTGCTTGTAGCTCTGATCGTGTTCCTCATCCACTACTACCAGGCCGAGATTCTGCACTGGAGCAAACACGCCCGACCGTGTTCCGACCACAACCGTGGCCGCACCGCTGCGGATTCTGCGCCATTGTTCCGCGCGCTCAGCGTCATGAAACGCCGAATGTAGAATCGCCACACGATCGCCGAAGCGGTGGAAGAATTGTCCGGCCATCGCCGGCGTTAGCGCAATCTCAGGCACCAGCAGCAGCGCGCTGCGGCCCAACGCAATGCACGCGTCGATCGATTTGAGATAGACCTCCGTCTTGCCGGACCCCGTCACGCCTTGCATCAGAAAGGTTTGAAATTTCCCACTGTGCAGCGCCGCTTCGATCTGCTGGTAAGCAGGAAGCTGATGCGGATTGAGCGTTCTGGGTGGACCTTCGGAAGCGAAAACGCCCGTGGGCGCTTCCGGTTCGAGCACGATCAACTGACGGCGTGCCAGCGCTCGCGCGGCTTGGCTAGCCCCTTTTACTGACGCTTCGAGTTCGTGCAGATTGTGCGTGCCCGGATGCAGTTCGAGAAATGCGTGCAGTTCGCGTTCCCGCTTTGTAAGCTTCACGCCGTCAGGAGCGGGAGCGAACCACGAGGCGCGCAAACGTGCGGCTGAAGCGCGCAACGGATCCCGCTGCGCTTCCAGATCCTCGATCTCGACGAAGCCCTTCTTTTGGAGCGATCGAATCACATTCGCGGCATTCGGAAGCTTCTTTTGGAGATAACTTGCCGAGAGAGGCCTCGATTCCAGCAATCGCAGCACTTGGAGCGTCGGATCGTCCTCGGCTGTTCCAAACAGAAGTTGCCGCGCGGCATCCCGGCCGGAATCGGTGAGTGAATAGAGCTTCGTCTTACGAATCTCGCCCGTGAGCGGCGTCATGCCACGCAGCACTTCGCCGAGTGGCGCGCAATAATATTGCGAGATCCAGCGTCCCAGCGCAATGAGTTCCACTTCGAGCACCGGCTCTTCGTCAATAAGGCGGAAGACTTCCTTTACCGCGCCCGCCGGGGCGTCGTCATGCAGCTTCAGAACGATGCCGGTCAATTTTCGAGATCCAAACGGAACCAGGACGCGGCAACCAGGACGCACTCGATGTCGCAGAGTTTCCGGCAACTGGTAGGTGAAGCTTTGATCGAGCGGCACCGGCAGACTGACATCGCAATAGATCATGGACTTGTTGTGAGGCGCGAACACTCGTGTTTGCCGCGTTCGCACTCTTGCGAGCGCCTGCCCAAGCGTTCACACGAGTGTGAACGCGGCACGCATAAGTGCGCGCGCCACGTCACCACAAGGCCTTCAATGCAGGATACAGGGATTGATAAACTGCATGGCCCTTCGCGTAGACCCGCACCGAATCTTGTTGCGGAGAGACCGAATCGACTTCGCGAATTGCGGCTTTCGAAACCTCGGGTACCGATTGATAGACGCCGGTCCCCACTAGCGCCAGCAGCGCCGCGCCATATGCCGACCCTTCCTGCGTCTGCAGCGTGACCACACGCTTGTCGAAAACATCGGCCAGCATTTGACGCCAAAAAGGACTCCGTGCGCCACCGCCGGACACCCGCACCGAATCGAGCGATACGCCGATCTGCTCGATAATGTCCAGGCAATCCTTCTGGCTGTACGAGACGCCTTCGAGCAGCGAGCGAATCAGATCGGCCCGTTTATGTTTCGCGGTGAGCCCGATCCAGCCGCCGCGCGCGGAGGCGTCCAGATGGGGTGTTCGTTCGCCCATCAAATAAGGAAGCCAGTACAGGCCCTGCGATCCAGCCGGTGCTGTGGCTGCTTCCGCGGTGAGTGCGTCGTAGTCCGTTCCCGGAGCGAGTTGGTTCCGAAACCACTGCAGGCTGAGTCCGGCGCCTTGCGTGACCCCCATCACGTGCCACGCGCCTTTCACGGCGTGACAAAACGTATGCACGCGGCCGGCGGGATCGTATTGCGGCTTGTCACTATGGGCGAAGACGACGCCCGAAGTTCCGAGCGTGCACGAGACCACGCCCGTCTCCACGATCCCGTTGCCAACGGCGCTGGATGCCTGGTCGCCTCCACCGCCAACTACGGGCGTACCCGGCTCCAGTCCCGTATCGCGCGCGGCTTCGGCGGTGATGCCGCCGGTGACATCGCTCGATTCGTATACGCGAGCCAGGATGCCGCGATCCAATTTCAGCGCGTCCATCATTTCGAAAGACCAGCGCCGCTGAACTACATCGAATAACGCCGTGCCAGAGGCGTCCGAAACGTCGCTCGCGAATTCTCCGGTGAGCCGAAAGCGAACGTAATCCTTCGGCAGCAGCATCTTCTTGACGCGTTCGAAATTTCGCGGTTCATTGTCGCGCACCCAGAGAAGCTTGGGCAGCGTGAAGCCAGTCAGCACCGGATTCGCCGTGTAGCGCAGCACAGCGTCTTTGCCAACAGTGTGGTTGATCCAATCCACTTGCGGCTGGCTGCGTTGATCGCTCCAGATGAGCGCCGGCCGGATTACTTGATAGGAGGCGTCCAGAATCACCAAGCCATGCATCTGTCCCGATAATCCGATGCCTCGAACATCTTTGCCGGTGATTTTGGCTTCGGCGAGAACGCTCCGGACCGCCTGCTGTGCCGCGTCCCACCAGTTCTCCGGACGTTGNNGTTCCCCCAGTTCCAACGTCGATTCCGAGCCAATAAGCCATGCAGCCGAATTGTAGCAGGCAAGGTTCTTCGGTTGTTCGGTTCATCGGTTCTTCGGTTCTTCGGTTCTTTTCACAGGCCAGTCTCGAACTGATGAACTGATGAACTGAAGAACCGACGTCGTTATCGCGCCGGCAGCGCGCGAAACGACGTCACCGACGGATCGCCCGGTAATTCGATGGTCTTGATCAATTGCAGGGTTGCTGTATCATACACATGGATGAACGGCGCGGCGCCCGATACGAAAAGGCGCTTGCCGTCGCGGCTGATGTTTGCAACGTATCGCGTGCGCTCCAGGTCCGTGATCTGAGTGATGCGCTTCTTCTCCAAATCAATTGCCAGCAACTGGTTCATTACGGCGTAGGCGTGCTTGCGATCGGGCGACACCACGGCGGAATACAGCGGGATCGGTGAGCCTAATTCCACCACATCGACTTTGCCATTTGCGACGTCCAGATTCACGAGCCCCATCAGGTCTTTCGCGGTAATTGGGTCCCTGGTGTAATACGGGATGCTGAAAATGCCGCTGCGTTCGAACTGAATGAAGAGTGCGAGAGTGTTCAACGCCCCCGCCGTTGGGCTCGGTTGGTTCATCAACGGAAATGTGTCGGTGATGCGGTTCTGGGCCACGTCAATGTAGTAAAGATCCCGGCCCCACGCGATCAACTTGCGCTCGTCCTTAGTGAGCGCCAGCGCTGCGACGCCTTGCGGCACTTCGGCGACCTTCTGCGTTTTGCCGGTGGCCACGTCCACGGACCAGATTTGCGGCGGGTCCACCACGTAGCGATCAATCAGTTCACGCACCGGCTTGACGTGAACATAGAGACGATCCCCCTTGCCGTTGAGCACCAAGCCGTAGATGGTGAGCCGGTACCCCGGCGGCGTTATTTCCAGAACCCGATCTATCGAGCGGGTCTCAAGGTTCACCACTTCTAGTTTGGCGCGGCCGTCGGTGGTGGTGTAGACGAACTTGCCGTCCGGAGATGGGACCAGTTCCTTGGGCGCGCGGCCGCGCGTCTGGATTTGACCGGCGATCTCATGGCGCGTGCCATCGAAAATGACGATTCCATGCGGGTGAACACCCAAAACGTAAAGTTCAGACTCCTGGGCGAAACTCAGCGCCACGGTGAACGCGAATATAAGTAGCGCTTTCATCTGTCGGGATAAATGAGATCCAGTTTCCGCCAGTCACGCTCGGCGGCCGCGCAGGAGTCGGACCAGCTTAGATAGTTGGTCAACTGATCCGGAACCTGAGCAGGCCACCAACAGTCGTCATAGCAGCCGTACAGGTCAGCCTCGACGGGCTGGCACAAACCGCTAACGCCACCTGCCGCATCTGTTTCCCAACCGGGATCGAAGATGAGCGAGCAACCCAGCGGTAGAGACTGCAGGGCTTTCACGTCGCCCGCGCCGTGCTTGGCCGCTCGTTCCACCATCCGAGCTTTCCGGTTGACTGGTTTGACGTGATTCATTAGTCCTCCTCTATTGCGAAATCAGTTCGCGATACGCAGGCACACTGACCAACAGGTAAGCGCGCGTCTTCAGTGGAGCAGTGGATCCCTCCGGAGTGTAGGAAGCATTCACCCAAACATCTCCAGCGTTATTTGTGCTGCGCTGCCGTTGCGGGTTGGGACCTTCCTGCGCGGGCGTGAACAAACCATCCTGGCCGATCGAGCCCACGTACTTCTTGTCCTCATCGTTGGGTGTGGTGAAGGATTCCTCAAGCGTCCAGGACGCCTTTACCAATCCCAGATCGAGATCGTCGGCGTTGCCGGGGATTCCATCCGGGCCATTGCTGAATGCGTGCGCTTCAAATTGGATGAGTCTGGGGACGGCGCGCACTCCGCCCAGGCGCGCCAGCGCCTTTTCCGGGAGCGCGCGAATATAGTCCACCTTGTCATAGATAGTGAGCGCGCTGTCCATATGCGCCACTCCCACTGTGATGTCGCATTTTCCGATTTTCGCGTCAGCCGCCACGTGAACTTGGATGTTGACGTGGTCCGAGGCTCGCTCGGACACTTTGTCGATTGTAGTGCCGTCGCCGAGATTTAGATCGCGCGGCTCCAGCGACGGATTGAAATTCGATCCATAAATGCGAAGTACAGCGGAAGCGCCTCGCCGGAGCGCACCCGGCATAATCCCTGCAATCCGCGGGGACCCATCCACGCGATAACGCACTTCCTTGGCTCCCTGTTCTGGATGTTGAAAAGGGAACCAGCGGCCGTTTTGTGTCTTTCCGTCTGCGGAAAGTTGAAAGACCTCGCGCGCTCTATCGATCTCGGAGCCGTGCCCGCTGCCGCGCCATGCGCTGGCGCCCAGCCACTGGCCTCTGCCATTCATCGAAACGGAGCTCCCGTCGGCGAATTGCCGGACGGCCTCGGTTTCAAATCCGCCATCCGCCGCGGTGCGGTAGGTGATGGCGCCTACATAATCGCCCTTGCCGAGCTGATGGCCCCGAACCAGCCAACGGCCTTCCTGCGGCGGCCTTTGTCCACTTTCCCGCTTCCACTCCGGAGTTTCCAGCGGGAATTCGTCAGCGAGCCATGGAAGAGCCTTATCGCAAAGAGCCGGCCAATCTTCGAAGCGGTGCTGATAGACGAGCGAAGGGAACATGGCCAACAGGAAATCCTTGAGGTTGAGCCATTCCTGGCGCGTGCGGCGCTGGCCGGCGATCTTCGCATAGCTGTGACAAGTGGTGCACGCGCTCTTGACGGCCCCGTTCGGAACCTGCTCCTCCACGTCCTCGCTCGCCAGCGAGTAAGCCACTTTCTCCAATTCCGAGGCGGTCAGTCCGTGGGAATCCGAGAGATACTGCTCGATCTTTCGCCCGTCGGCGGGAGTAAGATCCAGGCCGTGTAGGCGCATCATGCGCTGGATGGTTTCTTCCCAACCCTCGGGTGTCTTGCGGACGTACGAAATGCGGCTCATGCGCTGCTCGGAATCCACCTGATGGCAGGCGCCGCACCGAGCGCGCACCAGTTCGCTTTTCACAGGCAATCCTTCCGCTGCCAGGCCATTCGCGAGCAGAATCACGCCCAACGCCGCCAGAGAGAATCGAACTGCGTCCAAAGGGATTTTTGACCTTTCCGTTGTGAGCTAATCAGTATACACTGGGCCAGCGATTCACGGTCCATAAAACCGAACAACCGAATAACTGAACAACCGAACAACGGCAACTCGAATGCACTGGGATGGAGCCTGTACCCGTGCGCGACAGGCGACACGTCTGCTAGGATCATACCTTGGCCATGCGATCAAAAGCGAGCATTCTTGTTGTGTGTCTGTGCGGCGGAAGCCTGCTCTGCGCTCAGAGTACCCAGCCGGCTCAGACCACTCCTCCACCTCAGAGCACGCCACCGTCTCAGAGCACGCCACCGTCTCAGACCACCCCACCGTCTCAGACCACCCCACCGTCTCAGACCACCCCACCGTCTCAGACCACCCCACCGTCTCAGACCACCCCACCGTCTCAGAGCCCCACGCCGCCGGCTCCTTCGACCTCTTCTTCCTCGTCGGACAAAAGCACCGCTAATTTTATACGGCGCTTCTCGGTGGGCGCGACACTGACAGTTTTGGGATTGGGTACGATTGGCGGCAGTACCCAAACGGTTGCCACTTCATCCTCGGTGAGCACTGTTTATATGACCAGCAATGCGTCTTCCCGCATCGGTTATGGGCTCACGGCTCAAGCCGGTGTTACGAATCACTTTGCGATAGCCGCGGGTGTATACCTGCGCAAAATTGGATACCAGTTTACGACCACCGTCAACACCACCACCAATGTCGTGGAGGGCGGCACCGTAGTGCCGACCGTGACCACCACCAGCACGCATGACGACACGCGCGGGCGTCTGCTGGACGTTCCCGTGATGGTTCGCTACTACGGCAAGAGCCGGCACGTACCGGGGACACGCTGGTTTGCCGAGTTAGGAGCAGCCTGGCGCGACTCCACAAGTTTCAGAACTTCTATGGACTCCACCGACGCCTCGGCTGTCACCACTTGTTGCACGTCCATACCGACTGTGGTGACGCACCATAGCGCTCTGGGATACGTGGCTGGAGCAGGGCTTCAATTTATCGATCCATTCGGGATCCGAGTGGTGCCGGAGGTCCGCTACACGCGCTGGAAGGACGAGATCTTCAGCAATTTGAGCACGCACACCCAGCAGAATCAATTGGAAGCCAATATCACGCTGTCTTTCTAGCGATAACTGGCTTGCCCGCAGTTTCCTGAAGAATCGTTTCAAACTGTGACGCTGCGGTTTTCCACGCGAAGTGTTTCTCCACTAGCGCTCGCGCGTTTCGGCCCAGACGGGCGGCCAATTCACGGTCGCGCAGGATGCGAACCACCGAACGGGCGAACTCGCGGGGATCATCGGCAATCAGAATATTTTGGCCGTGCGTCACTGGAAGGCCTTCGGCGCCCAAGGCCGTGGAGACCACCGCTTTACCCACGGCCATAGCCTCGAAGATTTTGATCCGCGTGCCGCTGCCCGACCGCAAAGGCACGATATAAACCGTCGATCTTTCGAGGAACGGACGAATATCGTCCACGCGGCCGGTGACATGGATGCGAGGCCCCGCCAGTTGCTGGATTTCGCGGCTGGGATAGCGGCCGACGATCCACAGGTCGGCGTCTGGAACTTCGGCGTGAATGTGCGGCAGTATCTCCGATGCGAAGAACAATATGCCCTGTTGGTTCGGCGTCCAATCCATGGAGCCCGTGAAGACCATCGAATGCGAGGGTGCGCAATCCGCCGGTTGGAAAAAATCGATGTCCACGCCCGTAGCGATCGTGGAGATTCGCTCCGGGTTGACAAAATTCGCAAAGAACACTCGGTTCTGCTCGGAAACCGTGACCACGTGATCGGCCTTCCGTGCGTACCCGCGTTCGGCTTCGCTGAGGGTGCGCCACTCTCGCCAGTAGAGAAGTTTCTTAAGGGGATGGCTGGCAGCCTCGAACTGCTGCTTCCAGAGTTGCGCTTCCACGTTATGGGTGAAAAGGATTTTCGGACACGGAAGTGTCCAATCGATCAGGCCTGCGGGATAAATGAAATCGCAGACTAGTACATCAAATTTTCCGCCCGCGGTTAAGTTGCCTAGGCGGCGCCGTATATCAGTGCTGTCGAAATACCTCAGCCGGCCTCCGGATTCTCCGCCGATTACTTGCATGCTGCACGGCTCGGACGAGAAAACCGTTCGCGCGTAGCTGAGGTAGTCCACGGACGTGCGCTCTCGCGGTAGCGCAATGGGAATCGCCACCACATCGGCGAATCCTCTCAGCTCGCGATGTTGATCGCCAAAATGCTCCGCCTAATAGGTAAAAATGGTAACCGAATGCCGCCGGGCCAGCTCCTTCAGGATGTGTAGGCTGCGGATTCTACCACCCGTATCCGCGGGAACGATGCCGCCGGCCTTCACCCACAGGATTCTCATAGCTGATTTCCGAGCGGCGCGCGGTACGCGTCAGAATGCAACTTTGAGAGCTTGCAGGAATTCCTCATCCTGAGGAGTCAGGTCGAACCTCGCAGTCGCCGTGAGGCCGGACCCCGACGAATCCACCACCATCTCGCGCGATTCCTCTTCCTCTGGACCTTGGCCCTTGGGAGTAAAACGCATCGTAGCTTCGAGAACGAGCGTCAGGTCGTAGCCGGCTTGTTCCATTTCGTGTACGATCTCGCCGATGCGTCCCGAGTCCGCGATGGTTTCGTCGATTGCGCTTCCGAGCTGTTCCACCAGATCTTTCAATTCTTTTTCCAAGGTGCCCTCCCGCTAATTGTACTCGCGCTTATAGATAGCAGTTCGATGACCGGAGCGTTCGGCTTCGCTAAGCTAAATAAAACAAAGCGTTTAGTTAGAAACGAATTCCCGAGTCTCCGAGACAAGATGTCCCGATGTCTCAGTCATTTTGACAAGGTGTGAGGCAGGATGGCATCCCAATGTCACTTAGTTTTCCCAAGATTGCTCAATTTGCATTCTTAGTGGGGCGGTCCCCCTGGACCGCTGCCGACGCCCTCGTCGGCTTGCCGGGTTTTGAAGGAAGCTGATTCCGTTGGCGAAGAGCGGGTCCAGGGGGACCCGCGCAGACCTGGGGGTCTGCCCCACTTATGACGGCAGAATCCCCAGTCTTGGGAAAACTAAGTGACATTGGGATGGCATCCTGCCACCCGCAAATTGACCCCACTGCCGCAACTTGGGTGGAACAACTCGGCCGATTGCCGTGACATGCTACGATTTGCTTGTGCGCGTCGGGCGCCTCCGGGTCCGCGGGAAGGGCTGAGCCCACCGATGTCCAGTGTTTCGGCCAATTCGAGACGTATCTTCTTTCAGCCCGTACGCGGACTTCGGGCAAAACTCGAAAGGAGATCGTCATGCCCATTCCACATCCAGCTCCAACGCGCCGGCTTCCTGCGCAGCCCAGCATTGAGCAACTACGAAAGCAAGCCAAGGAACTGCTGGAACAATATCGCGCCAGCTATGCGGCCGCGGTCGCAGAGGTAAACCAGTTCGAGCGCGAGCCCGATCCAGCGGCTTTCGCGCTCAGCGACGCACAGCGCGTGTTAGCGCGTGCCTACGGCTATGAGAGCTGGCCCAAGCTCAAGGCGTTCGTGGACGGAGCGAACGTTGAGCGTCTGGCTGAGGCCGTCAAGGCCGGCGACCTGGACCAAGTGCGGGCTTTGCTCAATGCTCGTCCAGAGCTGGTCGGCATGGACATGGCTGGAAACAACGAGCATCGCGCCCTGCACTACGCCGTTTTGCGCCGCGATGTTCCGATGGTGCGATTGCTGATGGAGACCGGCGCCGATGCCCGCAAAGGCATCTTCCCGCATCGCGATGCAACCAGCGCCTTCGCCATCGCCAGAGACCGCGACTATAAGGACGTCGTGGCCGC
The DNA here is from genome assembly GCA_003162425.1 of Bryobacterales bacterium. Classification (GTDB taxonomy): domain Bacteria; phylum Acidobacteriota; class Terriglobia; order Bryobacterales; family Bryobacteraceae; genus Palsa-89. The sequence continues at coordinate 19,317 of PMOK01000289.1, forward strand.
GATTGAGCAAGTGGAGCAGCATCGGCGCGAAGCCCTGAGCTGTCCGAACGCCACGGTCTCGCCGGCGCAGGAGCAAATCAACAAAGCTATCCGCGATGGCGAGAACAGCGTGGCCATCGGTCTGCTTGAAGCGGACGAATCGCTGATTCGCGCGTGCGACCGTGACGGTGGGACGCCGCTGCACGTGGCCGCCGAAGAGAGCAACCTGGAAATGGTCGACTGGCTGCTGAGCCGTGGCGCCAACGCGCGCAAGCAGGATTCCAGTGGCCTTACGCCGCTCGATCGCGCTGCCTTGGCCGTAGATCCGCGCAACCATGCGCTGGAGCAATTTCCGGGCATCGCCCAGCGGCTGTTGTTCGGCGGCGCCGACGTCACCATTCGAGGCGCAGTGGCCATGGCGGATGCCGGGCGCGTCCACGAACTGGTGCGCGCCAATCCCGGCCTTTTGCGGGATATCCATTGGATGCGCGGCGGGCTGCTCAGCCTGGCGGTGAATCACGGGCATACAGAAATGGTCCGGCTGTTGCTGGATCTCGGAGCCGATCCAGATGAGCGGACTATGCTGCATGAGTTGGAAGAACCCACTCCAAGCTGGGGTACGCCGCTGTGGTATGCGGCGCTGGCCGGGCACCGTGATATCGCCGAGCTCCTGCTGGATCGCGGCGCCGACCCGAATGCCAATGTCTACGCATCCGGCTGGCCGCTCCGCAACGCCTATCGTCATAAGGATGACTCACTGAAGCGTTTGTTGCTGGAACGCGGCGCCAAGCCACAACCTTATATGGTAGCCGAGGCGCACGACGCTGCCGAGGCCAAGCGAATGCTAGAGGCCGATGGGAGCGAAGAACTGGCCAGCGAGTTAACCTGGTCCGCCGCCTGTCACGGTTGCCCGGCCATCGTTGAGCTGGCTCTGCCTCGTCTCACTTGGTCTCGCGGAGATCCGCGCTGGCATTGGAT